>CANQIV010000035.1 GCA_947624135.1 uncultured Bacilli bacterium
AATCAAAAAAATTGAAAAATTTTTATTTTTCAACTTTTTATTTAAAAGATTTTTTTGATTCTTCAATAGCTTCTTCTTTACTCTTCTATCTATATTAATAATATCACTTATATTAGATTTTATCAAGTATAAATTTTTTCAAAAAAAATGTAGGTTCCCCTACATTCTTATTTTATCATTAACATTATTGTGTAGTGCATGATTTTTCATACTCTTCTTTACTTACCTCTGTACCATTTTTATCGTAATATTTTCCATCTACCTCTTTACAGATATTTTTATCTTGTATACCACATGATTTTTCGTATTCTTCTTTACTTACCTCTGTACCATTCTTATCATAATATTTACCATTTACCTCTTTACAGATATTTTTATCTTGTATACCACATGATTTTTCATATTCTTCTTTACTTACTACTTTACCAGTCTTATCGTAATATTTTCCATCTACCTCTTTACAATAATATACTGGTTGTGGTGGATTGACAGGTTTTTGTGTAACTGTTTTACCTTTTATAACTAATTTAGTTGTTTTTTTAACCTCGTTACCACTACTATCTTTAGCGCTTATTTCTACATCATAAGTACCTGCTTTTTCATATTCACCCATTTCATCATCTGTAAATTTTAAAATACACTTTTCTCCACTATCATCTACACATGATTTAACAAATCTATCTACAGTATATTGTTGTCCTTCTTCTATATATACATAACCTACATCAAGTGTTGGAGCAGTTGTATCATATTCAATTTCTTCTTTGATAATTACTTTAGAAAGTCCATCGTCATTTAATCTTTTCTCTAATTCTTCTATTGTAATTTTTTTCTGTTCTATTGCTTCTTCTATATCATAATCTTCATCATCACTAGAATATTTAATATCAGTTAAACAAACAATATAATCTTTTTCTATTTCTTTTTTAGTTTCATCATCACATGTTCCATCACTACAATCTTCATATACTGTATTATATAAGAATATTGACTCTTTATAATTACTTACATTTATCGCATTATAATTTATTTCTTTTAAATTATCTAAATAAGATAAACATTCTTTATCCTCACTATATACAAGTTCAAATGAATTATCTATTTCTTCTTTACTTTTATTTTTTGCTGATTTATTTATTTGATTTTTATAATGTGATACTGTAAAAAATAATAATAACATAAATAATATCAAAAGTATGATTGCTACTACTGTTTTACTACTAAATTCTATTGAGTTTCTTTTCCTATTTGATTTCATTTTATCACTTATAATCTAATTATGTGATTTTACACATATATTAGAAACTCCTTTCATAAACATTTCATATAAATATATACGATATCTATTTAAAATATAACACATATTTTATTTCATTTCAAGATTATATAAATTAAATTTAATTTACGTTTAATTTTTTACAATATATTTACATCAAAAAAAGTAGTAAGCACTACTTTTAAAAATTATTTTTATTTAATCCAGCACAGCTACCACAATCATTATTTATTACTACATCTTCTTCATCACAAGTATATTGTGGTGTATAAGTATGTGTATATATGTGTTTATTTATTACATGTGTATGAATTGGACAGCAATGTTTTACTTCGTGATAAAACTCTTTTTCTACACAATTTGTTATTGTTGGTTCCATTATAGGTTGTTCTTGTGGCATTTGTCTTCCACATCCACAACCACAATTTCTATTAAAAAACATAAATACCTCCTATCTAATTTATAATATGTAATTTAAAATAAAATGAGTGGTAATATGACTAGTTTATTTAACATATGTTAACTTTGCTCATAAAGAGGTATTTGTATTATAACTTTTGTACCCTTTTCATAAGCTGATGAATACTCTACTTTACCACTGTGTGCTTCTACTATTTCATAAATAAGAGATACTCCAAGTCCAGATCCTCTATATTTTGTTGTAAAAAAAGGTTCTTTCATTTTATTTAATATTTCTTCACTCATTCCTTCTCCATTATCTTCTATTGTAACTACATATTTATTTTTCTTTATTCTAGTTGATATATTTATTTTTCCATTTTCTGATTTAGAAAGAGCTTCAACACTATTTTTTATTAAATTTATAAGTACTTGAGAAAGTCTATTATAATCACCATTTATATATATTTCATCATCTACCATATCTAAATTTAATTTTATATTATTTTCTATTAATAATGGATTTAATTTTTCTACTGTATCTTCTATTAACATATTAAAGTCCATTATATCTAAATCTAAGTTATTTTTATTGATTAATAAAAAATCTTGAAGCAAAGATAATAATCTTTCATTTTCTGATTTTATAATAGGTATATATTTTTCTACTTGTTTTTGATTTTTTACATCTAACATATCTAAATATCCTTTACAGACTGCTATTGGATTTTTAATTTCATGTGTTATTTTAAATAAAGATAATCTTATTTGTTTTTCTTTTTGTAATTCTTTAAATGTTATATGAGTTTCTAATATTTTTTTACCTGTTTTGTATATTAAATATGTTATATTTACTATAAAGAAATAACTTATTATTATAAATAATATATTTTTTAAATTATAATACATATGATTAAATTTATATATCCATATGAAATATATTATACTTGAAATTATTATATAACTTTCAACTAGTATTGTATCTTTTATTTTTTCTTTAAACAAATATATTATACCCATAATTACATAAATAAATAATAATAAATATACTCTATTTAATACATTTAAATAAAATAGTAATATAACAAATGGAAATATATTAGCAAGCATATATTCATCTTCTAAATATGATAATATTATAATTGAATTTAATATTAATATTGGTATTATTTTTAAGTCGTTAGCGCCGTAATTATATAATATAAAAAATGATGATATAAGTGCGAGTTTAAAGTAAATTTTTTTTATTTTATTATTTATATTTATATTAGCTGATAAATAAATAAAATATATCAATATTGGAAACATTAATAATATTACATCTAAAAGTACTATTTTAAATATATTCATAAAATCACCATTTTTATTATATATATTTTATTTGTCGAATTTTGTCGAAATATAGAAAAAAGTGACGAAATATCACTTTAAATCATTTATACATTTTTTTATTTGTTTAGCGTTGCTTCCTAAAATTATTTTTAATTGATTATCTATTTCTACTATTCCCTGTGCACCTAACTTTTGAATACCTTCTTTATTTGCTTTAGAAACGTCTTTTAAATTGACTATAAATCTTGATTTATTAAATTCATAATCTATTACATTTTCTTTTCCACCTAATAACATTATTAATTTATTTGCATCTAATTTAAAATCTTTTTTCTTTGAACGAGTGATTGCTACAGCAATTACTATACCTATTATTATTATAATTATATATTCGATTTTCATTTTATCACCTAATTAATTATACTATATTTTTTTTAAAAAATAAAGTTTATTTTTGTTGTATAAAAATATCAAATAGTGTAAGATAATAATGGTGATAGTTATGAAAGGTGGATTTAAATATAAAGTTGATATTACTATAATTATTATTTTGATTATTTTTGCTTTAATAAGCGTTGTTAGTATTGGGAGTGCTGAAAACTTATTAAATGAAAATAATCATTTTGTGATGAAACAAATTATGTGGTACTCTATTGGATTTATTGTTGCTTTTATAATTATGTTTATTGGAAATAATTTTTTATTTAAAAATGCTTGGTTTTTTTATGTTTTAGGTGTCATATCTTTAATTTTAGTTTTATTTTTTGGAACACCTATTAATGAAGCTAAATGTTGGTTTGTAATAAAAGGTATAGGAAATATTCAACCAAGTGAATTTATGAAAATTATACTTATTATTGTTCTTGGAAGAATGATTAATGATTTTAAAGATAAATATAATAATCCTAGCGTTAAAGATGAATTTATGTTTTTAATTAAAGTTATATTTGTTGTTGGGATTCCATCTATTTTAACTTTTTTAGAACCTGATACTGGTGTTGTACTTATTTATCTATTAATTACTATTATAATGCTTTTTATATCAGGTATTAGATATAGATGGTTTATTATTATGTTTGGTATAATTGGTATTATTTTAGGAACTATTTTAGGAATATATTTTACTAATAATAATTTATTTATAAAAATATTTGGTTCATCATTTTTTCTTAGAATTGATAGATTACTTAATTGGTCAAGTGGTAGTGGTTTTCAACTTGAAAATGGAATTACCTCTATTGGTAGTGGTGGATTTTTAGGTTATGGAATAAATAACACTCCTATATATTTTCCAGAACCTCAAACAGATTTTATATTTGCTGTATATTCAAATAATTTTGGTTTTATTGGTTCAATATTTTTAATAGGATTGATTATATTTTTTGATATTAAACTTGTTAAACTTGCAATTGAAAATGAAAATAATATTAATAAATATGTTATAAGCGGTATTATAGGAATGCTTTTATATCAACAATTTCAAAATATTGGAATGACTATTGGTCTTATGCCTATTACTGGTATTACCCTACCTTTTATTAGTTATGGAGGATCTAGTTTACTTAGTTATATGATAATGATTGGTATTATACTTAATGTATCTAGCGAAAATATAAAATATAGAAATTAAAAGAACTAAAGAAATATATATTCTTTAGTTCCACATGTCAATTAACTATTGACATTATTATAATGAGCAGTATATTTTTATTTATACATCTTTTTTTATTATTTTTTTTAAAATTAATAATATTATTATTGATACTATTAATAAGTATAAATTAAATGGTAAATAATTTTTTGTTATTAAATTAACCATAAGTATTATTGTTGTATTTAATGAAATATGCATTAAAATAGGAGCAATTAAAGTTTTATATTTTTCATATAAATATATTAATATAAAACTAACACCAAATCCATATACTCCATCTATTATATTAAAATGTATTATACCAAATAATAAACTTGTAATTATCATGGCTTTCATAGGTTTATTAAATTCTTTTAATCTATTATATACTATTCCTCTAAATAAAAATTCTTCAAGTATTGGTCCACATATACCAGACGATATTATACTTACTATAATTTTAAGTTTACTTGGTTCAAATGCATTTGTAAAATGAAATAAATTATTTAAATTATAAATTGTGATATTATAAATAAGTGAAATACTTATTCCAAATAATATAGGAATTATTATGTCTTTTTTATTTAAACTACTCTTTCTTTTATATTTTTTAAATATTTTATAAAATATAGGTATAAATATTAATACTGATATAAAAATTATAATTAATGTGTTTGAATTTATAAAATTATTTAATTTTAAATTATATTCATCTGTTTTCATATATTTTATAAATTCTGATGTAGTCATATTACCTTTTTGATTAAAATTAAATATTGCAACAAAAATATATTGTATAAAAAATTGACCTACCATAAATATGATAGGCCAAATTAATACCCTGAAAATATTTTTTAATGTATTTTTCATTTTTTTAGCATTTCTTTTATAGTTGTTCCGAGTGTTGCTATATTTTGTAAATCAGATGGAACAATTATTTTTGTTGCTTGACCATTTGCTACATCAGATAAAGTTTCTAAACTTTTCATTGTAATAATCTTTTCATCAGGAGCAGCATTTTTTATTATTTTTATACCTTCTGCTTCTGCATTTTTTATTTTAAGTAAAGCTTCTGCTTCACCTTCTGCTTCTTTAATTTGTGCTTGTTTCTTTGCTTCTGCTCTTAATATTGCACTTTCTTTTTCTCCTTCTGCTATTAATATTGCAGATTTTTTCTCACCTTCTGCTTTAAGAATAGATTCACGTCTTTCACGTTCTGCACGCATTTGTTTCTCCATTGCTTCTTGAATATCTCTAGGTGGAATAATATTTTTTACCTCTACTCTGTTTACTTTAATTCCCCAAGGATCTGTTGCTTCATCCAAAATTGATCTCATCTTTGAATTTATTAAATCACGGCTTGTTAAAGTTTCATCTAACTCTAGTTCACCTATTATATTACGAAGAGTAGTTGCTGTTAAGTTCTCAATAGCGCTTATAGGATTTTCAACTCCATAAGTATATAATTTAGGATCTGTAATTTGAAAATAAACTACTGTATCTATTTGCATAGTTACGTTATCTTTTGTTATAACTGGTTGTGGAGCAAAGTCCTTAACAATTTCTTTTAGTGTTACTTGGTTTGCTATACGATCTATAAATGGAATTTTTATATGTAATCCATTACCCCAAGTTTGAAAATAAGAACCTAATCTTTCTATTACATAAGATTTTGCTTGTGGAACTATCTTAATGTTTGGTATTACTAATACAACTACTATTATTATAAGAATTACTAAAAATGGCATTAATCATCTACCTCCTCAACTTTTATTTTTACACCATCTATTTCAAGTACTTTTACAGCACTATCCACCTTAATTTTTTTATCAGATATTGCAGTCCAAAACTTACCATCTACTTTAACCTCTCCTGAATTTTTTTTAGTTATTTCTTTTGTTACTATACCTGTCATTCCTACTACTCTATCTAAGTTAGTTTTTTCTTTTTTCTTGACTAATAAATTTACTAAATAATCTCTTGTTGTTATTACAAGTATTGTTCCTAATATAGCAAATACAGCAAATTGAATAACGAAATTATCTATAAAGAATGATAATATAAGAGATACAAGTGCACTTGCTATATACCAAATTGAAACTAAATTAACTGTCGAAATTTCAATAAACGTAAGTGTAATTACAACACCCAACCAAATCCATACCATAAAATCACCTACCTAAATTATACTATTTTTTATTTTATAAAGCAACATTATTTGTCATTTTCTATCATAAGACCTTTATAATATTTCCATGCTATTACTTTAAATACTAATTTATTTATATCTTCTTCTGTTATTTCATCATTATCTAATCCTGTTTTTATTTCATTAAAGCTTTCTTCAAAATCTGTTGTAATTATTAAATTATTTCCTGCTTGGAGTGCTTTTAATGCTTTATTTGCTATATTTTTACTTGCTCCCATATCTAAATCATCTGTTATAATTACTCCTGTAAATCCCAAATCATTTCTAAGTAATTTATGAACATCTAAAGATAATGATGCAGGATTTAATGGATCTATACTGTTTACTATATTGTGACTTACAAGTATTGCTTCTGCTTTGCTTTCTATACCTGATTTAAATGGAGGAATATCATTTTGCATTATACTTTCTAAAGTTCTCGTATCTTTTGATGTTCCAACATGTGTATCTACATTATTTCCATATCCTGGAAAATGTTTTAATACATATGATACTCCAGTATTTTTACTTGCACTTATTACCGCACTAGCAAATTCGCTTGTAATTAGAGTATTTTGTTTTAATGATCTATTATACATATAATCACTTGGACTAGTCGTAACATCAACTACAGGAGCTAAATTGACATTTATTCCTAAATTTTTTAGTAATTCACTTTTTTCTTTTACATCTTGTTTTATTAAATCAAGTCCACCTTTTTCGTATAATTCACTTGGAGATTCAAACTTTTTATTTGCAAGATTAGGATTACTACTTACTCTTACTACGCTTCCACCTTCTTCATCTACTGATGTTAAAAGTGGTATTTTAGAATTATCTTGTAAAGTTTTTATCATATCTATAACTTCATCTCTAGTTTTATTCTTAAAATCTTTTTCAAAGAAAACATATCCACCGAAATTATATTTTTTTAAAGTTTCTATTTGGTTAGAATCAGGATATCTTACAAGTAAAAGTTGACCTATTTTTTCATCGAGTGTTAAAGTTTTTAATTTATCATATGCAAGAATATAATATGTACTAAATATTCCATCATCATTATAAGCAGACGGAAGATTATTATTAGGTTTTGATTCTTTTACTTTATAACTTATAACCTCTCCATCTTGAATAGATTTTCTTTTATCAAGTAAACCTGCATACTCAAGTATTATAGAATCCCCAATTGTAAGATTAACAGATTCTTCTTTAAATGTGTATATAACATTATCATTTGACTTTACTGTAATTAATCCATTTTCTAAATTTAAAACAGTAGCCTCTAGTGTTATTGTATCAATTTCTTTAGTCTTTTCTTTTTTACTTGGTATTATCAAAACAACAGATAACACTAAAACAATTAACACTATTACACTAAATATTATTTTATTTTTCATACTATCACCTATACTAAATTATATATTTTTATGATTCTTTTATGATATATTCTGCTACTTTTTCTAAATACATTCTTCTTGAACCTTTTATATATATATAACTATTATTTATTTTTTCTTGTTTTAAATACTCTATCAATTCTTCACTATTTTTAAAATTAATTCCATTTATATATTTAGAAAAATCTCCTACTGTATATACTTTATAGTTATTAAGTTCATTTATCTTTTTATTTATTTTTTTATGTATTTTTTTTGAATATTTACCGAGTTCTAAAATATCTCCTATAATAAGTATCTTATTTTCATTTATGTTTTTAAGAGTATCAATTCCAGCACATATAGATTCATAACTTGAATTATAACAATCATTAATTATATAATTACTATTAGATTCTATTATATTCATTCTTTTATCACTAAGTTTAAAGTCATTTATTTTATTTTTTATATCTTTTATATCAATGTTGTAATTTAAACATACCTTTATAGCAAGCAATATATCATTTATAAAATGTCTACCTGGATTATTAAATGTTATTTTATATTCTTTATCTAAATATATACAAAATGATATAAATTCAAAACTTTCATATATATTGTAAGCTATTAGATCATTGTATAAGTTTAATCCACATTTATAACATTTTAGTTTTTTTAAATATTTATCATCGCCGTTTACTATTAAATTTATATCCTTCATACCATCTACTATACTATATTTTTCTTTAAATATATTTTTTTTTGTTTTAAAATACTCTAAATGTGATGAACCTATATTTGTAATAACTGATGTTGTTGGATTACACATATTTGATAATTCGCTTATTTCTCCTATATGGTTACTACCAAGTTCCATTACTATCAAATCATAATCTTTATTTAATTTAAATAATGTATTAGATACTCCATATATGTTATTTTCACTTTTATCGTTTTTAAGTACATTATATTTAACACTCATTATATGATATATAAGTTCTTTAGTTGTTGTTTTTCCATTAGAACCTGTTATAGCTATTAGTGGTATGTCGTATTTATTTCTTATGAAATTACTTAATTTATAGAGTGCTTCTTTTGTATCGTTAACTTTAATGCAATTATGATGAAATTCTGTTGAAATACAAGCAATGGCTCCTTTTTTTAGTGCTTCATCAATAAAAATATTACCATCATAATTTTTACCCTTTAAAGCAATAAATAAATCTCCTTTTTTTATTGTTCTACTATCTGTTTTTATTTTTCTTATTTTTTGTTTACTATCTACATTACCTTCTCCATTTACTATTTTTTTTATTTCATCTAATGTCATATAATCACCACTAAATTATATGTAAAAAAGATAGTAATATGACTAGTTTATTTTACTATATTTTCTATAATAATACTTATTATAAATAATATAATACCAGTACTTATACCTAATTTAGGTATTTTTTTATTTTTCATATGATAAATTTGGTGCAGTAACTCAAATAAAGATATATATATAATCATACCTAAAGTAATACCTAAAAGTATTCCAGATACAAGTTCACTTACCCCACCAAATATAAACATTATAAGTCCACCAATAAATGTTGATAAAGTAAGAAATATATTTATATTAAATATTTTTTTACTTGAATAATTTGAATTTATAAGAGTTCTTGATATTACTAGTCCCATAGGTATATTATGAAGACCTATTCCAATACAAAGTAGAAGACCTGATGTCAAGTTAGTTTTTGATACTAAATATAAACTTGCGCCTTCTATTATATTGTGTAATATTATTCCCAACATCGATATAAAAGCAATATGATTTAAATGCTCATTATGACATTTAACACTATTGTGGTTATGATTATGATGAAATTCATGTTCATGATGAGGTATAAAAAGGTCTATTATTTTTAATATTATTATTCCAATTAACATAAGAACTATTATTAAAAATATTGTTCTAATATTTCCTAATTTTTCATTTAATATTTCGTATGATTCTGGTATTAATTCTAATATTATTAAACTCACTAATACTCCAAATGCCATTGAAATACTAAAATCTGTTAATTTATTATTATTTTTAAATTTTAAACCATACACATAGCCAGTGAATATAAATAATCCTGCTAAAAGTGTAAATAAAAGTGCGAGTATATTCATTAGTCCTCCTATTTTATATATTTAAATATTCTTTTTTCACATAGATTAGAAAGGAAATCAAATAATCCTATATCCAATATAAATACTAATATAACATATATAATTAATAATGGTTTTAACATTACCATTTCAAATAAATGGTGCAACCCTATTACACAAACTAAATAAATCAATATTAAACCAATAAACATAGCTATTCTCAATTTATTAAATTTATAACAAATTCTATATAACAATATAAATCCTGTAATTGATGTAAGTAATACTGCCATAGTAGATATCTCTTCTGGATTTATTTTAAATATATTTGATATAATCATTACACTTATAACATTTACTACTATTGTAAGTCCTCCTGGTAATGATTTTTTTAGTATATTCAAGAAAAATCTTCCCTTTACTATATCATGATTTGGTTCAAGTGCGAGTATGAATGCTGGTATTCCTATTGTAATAACACTAACTAAACTTAATTGTATTGGTTCAAATGGATAATTCATTGATATAAATAAGAATATGATTGCAAGTAACGTAGAATATATTGTTTTAGTTATAAATAATGAGGATGATCTTTGTATATTGTTTATTGTTCTTCTTCCTTCTTCGACTATTTTTGGTATTGATTCAAAATCTGAATTAAGAAGGACAAGTTCAGAAACTGCTCTTGCTGCATCAGAACCACTTGCCATTGCTATACTGCAATCTGATTCTTTCAAAGCTAAAACATCATTTACTCCATCGCCTGTCATTGCTGTTATATGTCCATTACTTTTAAGTGCCTGAATCAATTCTTTCTTTTGTTTAGGACTTACTCTTGAAAATATGTTATATTCCTCTACTATTTGTTTCATCCTATTAGTTTTATTTTTAGACATATCTATGCATTTAATATTTTTAAAATTTAATCTTTTAGCAATTCTTGATATTATTTTTTCACTATCACCACTAATTATTTTTATATCTACGCCTTGTTTTCTTAAATAATTTAAGGTATTATTTGCTTGATATCTTATTTTATCTTTAAGTAATATAAGTGCAATATTATCTTTATTATGTTTTAAAAGTACTAATCTAAAATCAGAATATTTCTCTATTAATTCTTTCATTTTTTTACTGTCATCTAATATATCTGGCGCACCTAATATGAATTTTCCTTCTTTAAATGTAACGCTAGAATATTTTTTTTCTGATGAAAAAGGTTCACTTGATATTGGTGTAAAATCTGTTTTTTTATTAAATTTTTTACATATTGCTTCCATAGTAGCGTTATCATCTACAAGTACTCTAGCTATGCTTGATAATATTTTTTCATAATCATATTTTTTATTTAATACTACTACATCTTCTACCTCCATTGTTCCTTCTGTAAGTGTTCCTGTTTTATCTAGACATATAGTATCTACTCTAGCAAGTGTCTCTATACAATAAAGTTCTTGAACGAGTACTCCTCTTTTTGATAATCTAATAACGCTTACTGCAAGTACTGTACTTGTAAGTAAAATAAGTCCTTCTGGTATCATACCTATTATGGCTGCAACAGTATTTACTACTGAATCTGTTAAATTATTATCGAGAGTATATTGTCTTAAAAATAGTATTATACCTACCGGTATTATTATTATTGAAATTATTTTTATTATTTTTTTAAATGTATTCATTATCTCTGAATTAACTTTTTTTATATATTTAGCTTCATGAGTTAATGTATTAGCGTAACTATCTTTACCTACTCTTTCTACTTTAGAAATACAATTACCACTTACAATAAAACTACCTGAATATAAAAAATCTCCTACATGTTTTATTACTGAGTTTTCTTCACCACTAAGTAATGATTCATTTACCTCTACTTCGCCTTCTAATATTATAGAATCAGCAATAACTTGATTACCTCTTTTAAAGCAAATTATATCATCAAGTACTACATCTTCTATATTTATGTTTTTATTTTCACTATCTCTTATTACATTAGCTTTTGTACTTGATATAATTGAAAGCTTGTCTACTGCTTTTTTTGATCTTATTTCTTGTACTATACTAATTAGTGTATTACATATAACTACTCCTAAAAATAATAAATTTTTATATGATTTTACTAAAAAAATTAATAAACCTAAACTTAAATTTAAAATATTAAATAATGTAAAAGTATTATAAAATATTATTTGTTTTATTGATTTAGTTTTTATATCACTTTTTTTATTTACTTGATTATTTTTTATTCTGTATTCTACTTGTTCTTTAGTTAAACCTTCATTTATTTTAGGATTATATCTTATCATTATTATCACACCTTTAACTCCAATAATTATAACATGATAATGAAAAAAACACTAGTTTTTATATGTCATAATATTAAAAAACTTATTTATTTTTCAAAATAAGTTTTTTCTTAATTAATAGGCTTTAAATCCTGCATCATAGATAGTTGTTGTTCCATCAGCTACTATTTTATTAACATAAATATTGCAAGTTGCATTTTGATTATAGCCAAAAGTCCACGTCAATGCTCCTTGCTGATAGCTAGTATAAGTTCCTGTACTTGTTTTAATTGATGATGTACCATTTTGATTCCATATATTAAAGTCTCTATAATAACCCAAATCTGATGTTGATCCAACATTTTTTCTTATTTTTTCAATTGTATATACAGAATAATTAGAGCCTAAAGTATGAAAGTTAGCCCATGCACGATCTGTATCCGTTTTTGATGTACATTCCGCATTTATAGCCATGTAGATTACTTCACCCCAATCACTGGCCCATACATCTTGAATTTTACATGTTTGAGATTCAGCATAAAAGTAATTTACTACATATAAAGTTTTAGAAAAACATTTTGTGTTACCTGCTACATCTTTCAACCAGATATATGTTGGCCCATAACCTGTAA
>CANQIV010000036.1 GCA_947624135.1 uncultured Bacilli bacterium
TCTAATAGAAGCTTTTTCTTACTCTTCTATCTATACTAATAATATCACTTATATTTAATTTTATCAAGTATAATTTCTTAAAAAAACTACATAAGTTTTTTACTTATGTAGTTGGAGTTAATACTATACGGAATGAAGCATGACCATATAAAATACCACTAGCATAATTACGTGCGTAAATACCTGCAGTAGATTCATAATTATAAAATCCACCACGTGCTAACCACGGAGACATAGAATAAGCAAAGTTTGCATGGTCGCCATACCAACCTGCTGTTTCTGAAAGTGCATGTCCATAACATACTCCTCCACCGCATGCTTCTGTTAAAATTGTGCTTGTATAACTATCATAATATTTTGATGGTATTTGTACAGTAAATCCTGCATAATTTTCAGTTGATGAGGAACCCCATGGTAACGAAGCGTGTTCTGATTCATAATACCCCATTACATATTCCCATGCTCCTCCACTCATATCATATATTCCTGTTATATTTCCTGTTGTTGAAGCTCCTGTTCCTAATAATTCTACATCATATGTATATTGTGTATCAATTGCATCAGTTTGACTTGGTGTTCCATTACTATTTCCTGTTATATATTCACTTGATTTATTTTGATATATTTCTTTATTTACATCTTTATAATCTATATTTCCATATTTTCCATATTTACTTTGTGATAGATATGCGACTGCTCCCCATTCACTATTCTTCATAATATGTAAATCTCCAGATATTTTTAATCTATTATCCATTGATTGTGCTGCATAGAAGAAATTTGATATATCATTATACCTTAATGATTCTACATTTGGTAATATTCTAAGTCCATCTGCATTACTACAATTATTATTACTACATCCTAAATTATTTTCTTCGATAGATGCAGATAATGTTGTATGACTTGTTTCAAACTTTCCTACCCATATTCCTGATAATTCTTGTGAATCAAATGTAAATGCTGGATGTATTCTATATCCATCACTATTTGTATTTTCATATGTTGTACTTTTTGATATAAAGTTTACATCTATATTATAATCACTTACTATTTTATACTCATATCTTGGTATCCATACAAACATGGCTATTGCTTCTGGATTATCTCCTTCTACTGTTATTGTGTCTCCTACTGTTTTACTTACTCCTGATTTTAATAATACTGCATTAGCCCATTCTTGATTTTCATAGTCATACCATTTATCTTTTGTAGTATCTGCTACCACCCAGTTATTATTCTTGTATATTACTGGTGTCATTCCTTCTAATTCTGGTTCTGCAGGAGCTAAAGTTTTTATTGCCCTTTTTATTTCTTTTATTAATCCAGCTTTATTTTTTACTGTTACTGTTATATTGTATTCTGTATCTATTTTTAATTTTTCAAATGTATATGTACTTTCTTTTAAATTATTCTTTTCTTGTTTATAATCCTCTGAACCTGTTATCTGATAACTATAACTTATTGGGTATCCTTCCTTTGTTTCAACATTAACAACAATGCTTGTTGATGTTGATGTTAGTTTCAAATCTACATCTAATCTATTAGCTAGTAAATCTTCTACTGTTCCTTTAAGCATGCTTAAATCATCTAGTGTTCCTTCCGCACTATATGTTCCATCGGTTACCTCTTTTAATTCTATTTTACCTTCGCCATTTAAAAATACTTTTCCTTTTAAATTTTTTGAATCTAATGGTAGTTTACTTATATCTATCTCTGTTCCAGGTTCGATATTATTTTGAGTTGCATAAAGTTCATATGCATGTTCTATATTTCCTAAGCTTATTTTAAATGCTTTGTATTTTGAATCGTTTATTACCCCTAGTATTATTGGAGTAGCTATGACTGCTATTATAGCTAATATTACTATTACAGCTAAAAGTTCTATTAGGGTGAATGCCTTTACTTTTCTAGTGTAAAGTACCCCCCCCCCTACTCATATTTGATTGTTTTAATTCTTTCATAATTCCATTCCTTTCACTCTAATAGAAGCTTATATCTTACTCTTCTATCTATACTAATAATATCACTTAATATTGTTTTTTACAAGTATAAAACAAAAAAAAGTAGAATTACCTACCTTTTTAATTATCATGTATTTCTTTTATCTTTTCTTCTATTTTTTTACCATATTCTATAGATTCATCATATATAAACTCTAACTGTGGAATATGTCTTAACTCTACTTTATCTGCTAAAGACTTTCTAATAAATCCTTTAGCACTATTAAGACCCTTTAAAGTCTCTTTTACATCATCTAATGTAGTAAAATATACTTTAGCATAACTTAAATCACTTGTTACATCAACTGCTGTTATTGTAACAAATTTAATATTTGGATTTTTTACCTCATTTGCAATTATATAACTTATTTCTTTTTGTAAATTGCTATTTATTCTTTCATTCTTAATGGACATTATTTCTTCACTACCATTTCATATGCTTCTATAACATCTCCAACTTTAATATCATTAAAGTTTGTTATTGTTATACCACATTCAAGGCCTTTTTTTACCTCTTTAACTGTGTCTTTTTCTCTTTGAATAGAATTTACCTCACCATCGTATATAACTACACTATCTCTTATTACTCTTACTTTAGAATTTGCTTTAATTACACCATCAAGTACATAACTACCTGCAATAGTTCCAACTTTAGAAAATTTAAATAATTGTCTTACCTCAGCGCTTCCTGTTACTTTTTCTATATATTCTGGATCTAACATACCTTTCATTGCTGATTCCATATCTTCTACTGCTTTGTAAATTATATCATAAAGGCGAATATCTACACCTTTTTCTTTAGCATAATCTTTAATATTATTATTAGGTCTTATATTAAATCCTATTATAATAGCATTTGAAGCATCAGCAAGTACTATATCACTTTCTGTAATACCTCCTACACTGCTTCTTAAAACTTTTACTTTAACGCCTTCTACCTCTATTTTTTCTAAGGAATTTTTTACAGCTTCTGCAGAACCATTAACATCTGCTTTAACTATTACATTTATTTCTTTAATTCCTTCTTTTATTTTATTAAATATATCTTCTAATGATACAGTACCTTTTGTATTTTGTTTTAAATGTTCTTCTGTTTTTCTTGCTTCTCCAATTGATCTTGCTTGTTTTTCTGTTTCAAAAGCCATAAACTTATCTCCAGCGCTTGGCGTATCATTAAGTCCTGTTATTTCTACTGGTTGAGATGGAAGAGCGCTTGTTATTTCTTCACCTTTATCATTGCGTAAAGTTCTAACTTTACCATAAGCTGTTCCTACTACTATTGGATCCCCAAGTCTAAGTGTTCCATTTTGTACTAATACAGTAACTATTGATCCAACTTGTTTATCAAGTCTTGATTCCACTACACTACCACTTGCATATCTAGCTGGATTTGCTTTATATTCTTGCATCTCTGCAACTAGTAATATATTTTCAAGTAATTCATCTATACCTGTACCTTGTTTAGCACTTATTTTAGTATATATAGTATCTCCACCCCAAGTATTAGGTATAAGCCCATATTCAGCAAGTTCATTCATTACTTTATCTACATTTGCACCTGGTTTATCTATTTTATTAATAGCAACTAATATTGGTACTCCAGCTGCTTTTGCATGATCTATAGCTTCTTTTGTCTGTGGCATAACACCATCATCAGCAGCAACTATTATAATTACTATATCTGTAATACTTGCTCCTCTAGCTCTCATTTCTGTAAAGGCTGCATGTCCAGGTGTATCTATAAATGTTATAAATTCATCTTTTACTTTAACTTGATATGCACTTATTGCTTGAG
This sequence comes from uncultured Bacilli bacterium, assembly GCA_947624135.1. Lineage (GTDB taxonomy): Bacteria > Bacillota_I > Bacilli_A > RF39 > UBA660 > UMGS1613. The sequence continues at coordinate 3,799 of CANQIV010000036.1, forward strand.
TAATTCCACCTGCTTCTCCTAAAGCAACATTTGTTTTTCTAATTGTATCAAGTAAAGTTGTCTTTCCATGATCTACATGTCCCATTATTGTTACAACAGGTGGTCTTTTTACTAAATCTTCTGGATTATCATTTATTTCAAATTCTTCAAATTTAGTTTCATCTATTATTTGTTCTCTTTGTAATTCTTTTCCATATTCTGATACTAAAAGTTCTGCATTTTCAAAATCTACTTTATTATTTATAGTAGCAAGTATTCCAAGTAAAAATAATTTTTTTATAAGTTCACTTGGTGGGACAGAAAGTGCTTTAGCAAGATCACTTATAGTCATTCCATCTTTGTACGTAATGATATTTGTATTTATTACTGGACCATTACTTATTAATTTTTCTTTATTTTTATACATTTCTTTTTTCTTTTTTGCAAGTTCTTTTTTACTTATTTTTACTTTATTTATAGGTGGTACTTGTTTTTTTTGTTTAGAAATTGGGACATTATTTTCTTGTCTTTTATTTTCTTTTTCTATTAATTCTTCTTCATATTCAAGTTCATTAGTTTCTTCTTCTTGACTAATTTGATTATCTAATTGAGTTATTTGATCCTCATCTAATTCATCATCTTTACTTAAAACATTTATATTTAATTCTTTACATAATTTTAATATGTCATTTACTGTTTTATTAACATCTAAAGCATATTCTTCTACACTCATCATAATATGCACCTCTTTCTATAATTTTCTATACTTAATTCCTGCCTCCATTAAAAAGTTTTTTGCTAAATCGTCTGGATAATCTTTATCATATACTATTTCTCTTATACCTGCACTAGCTAAAAGTTTTGCACATATATGACATGGAAATGTCGTTATATAAGCTGTTGAGCCATCTATTTCTACTCCATTTCTTGCTGCTTCTGAAATTGCAAGTTGTTCAGCACATATAGCTCTACATATTTCTCTTCTATGTCCATGAGGTATATGCATTTCATCTCTTATGCAGCCTACGTTTCTACAATCTCTTATACCTCCTGTTACATTGTTATAACCTTGAGCGACGATTTTCCCATCTAATACAAATATTGCTCCTACTTTAGCTCTTGTACATCCTGATTTTGAAGCTTGTTCATAAGCTTTTTCCATATAAAATTCATCCATATTTCACCTATAGTTTTATTACTAATTCTTTACCTTTTTCTTCATATTTTCTATATTTAACACCGCAAGCATCAAGCATTTTTCTACTTGCTATATTTCCCTCAGTATCTTTATATTTATCTGATAAATATATTACTTCAGTTATACCTGATTGTATTATAGCTTTAGCACATTCATTACAAGGAAAAAGTGTTACATATAATTTACAACCTCTTACGCTTTTATTAGCATTTAATATAGCGTTAAGTTCTGAATGACATACATAAGCATATTTTGTATTTAAAAAGCTACCTTCTCTTTCCCATGTCATATCTTTATCATCATCATATCCCATAGGAGCTCCATTATATCCTAAAGATACTATTCTATTATTTTCATCTACTATACAGGCTCCTACTTGTGAATTAGGATCTTTGCTTCTTTCTCCACTTAGAATACAAAGTCCCATAAAATATTGATCCCACGTTAAATAATTTTCTCTTTTCATTTAAACACCTACTTTTGCTTTTAATTCTTCATATATAGAACTTGGAACTTCGGTTTCTAGTTTTTTATTTAAAATTTTAGTTTTTTCTGCTTTTTCTATTACATCTAAACTAAGTTTTAAATAAGCACCTCTACCATTAACTTTACCAGTTTCATCTATTATTACTGTTCCTTCTTTAGTTCTAACAATTCTAATTAATTCTTTCTTTTCTAATTTTTCACCTGTGACTACACAAGTTCTCATTGGTATTTTCTTCATAATTACTCCAATATATTAATTCCTGCTTCTTTAACTTGTGCTTCTGTTTTTATATCAAGTTCGTAATGTGTTAAACGACGAGCAAGTTTTACATTTATTCCTTTTTTACCGATTGCTAAAGATAAATTTTTATCATCTACTACAACCATTGTTTCTTTAGTTTTTTCATCTATTATAAATACTCTTAAGTCTTTTGCTGGTAATAAAGCATTTTTAATAAATTCTATTGGATCATTTGAATATTTTACAATATCTATTTTTTCTCCACCTAATTCTTTTAAGATGTTTGCTATTCTTAAACCTCTTTCACCTATACAAGCTCCTACTGGATCTACGTTAGAATTTTCTGAATAAACAGCTATTTTAGTTCTAACACCTGCTTCACGTGCTACTCCATAAATAAGTACTACGCCTTCATTTATTTCAGGTATTTCAAGTTCAAATAATCTTTTTACAAATCCATAATGCTTACGTGTTAAAAGTATAAGAGCACCTTTAGAATTAATATCTACTTTACTTATGTAAACTTTTATATTAGAACCCATTTTTATTTGTTCTCCTGGTATTATTTCTGTTTTTGGAAGCAATCCCTGTGTTTTTCCTAAATTTATATAATAGTTTTTTTCATCTTCCATTTCTACTATACCAGACATCATTTCATCTTGTTTTTCGTTAAATTCTTCTGCTATACTATTTCTTTCTGCTTCTCTTACCTTTTGTATTATTACTTGTTTAGCTGTTGAAGCTGCTACTCTACCAAATTCTTTTGGATTAATTTCTTCTTCTATTGTTTCACCAACATTAATATCAGGAACTATTTTTTTAGCATCTTCTAGTGTTATATGAATTTTATCATTAAATACAAATGGTCTATATCTAAATTCTTCTGGTAAATCTTCTAATTCTTCATCATCAAGTTGTTCTTGTGTTAGTTTCTCTTCTTCTGCCATTGGTATTAAATCTTCATCAAGTGACATTTTATGTTTTTCATCTAATACAACTGTTTTAAATGAAAATTGTCTAAACGATAAATTATCGTCATCATATACTGTTCTTACATTTGTAAGTCCTGTTTGTTTTTTATAAGCACTATTTAAAGCTAAAATCATTGATTCGATTATATAATCTTTACTCATTCCTTTTTCTTCTAAAAGTTGTAGTGCTTTCTTAAATTCTTTACTATCCATAATTAACATCCTTTCTCTTTTGAACACACATCAAGTATATAACTATCTTTAATATAATCCACATCATCTAACATTGGATCTATTATATGTGTAGCTTTAACGCAATCTTCTACATCTATGATCCCATTTTTATCTATTATAATTCTTAAATAATAGTTTCCTTCTTCTTTTACATATAAAACGTCATCAAGTATGAATCCTGCTTTTTCTAATGCCTCTTCAATTAATTCTTTTACCTTTCCTGCAATATCCATTTGTACCTCCTAATTACTTTAAAGAGTGGGATTTAAGCCCACTCTTTTCTGCAACAACTTAATTATAACACACTTTTTATATTTTTAATACCTTTTTTATTAAATTTTGATATAATATATATGGTGATTAGATGGAAAAAGTTAAAAATAGTGATTTTAAAAACTTATGTATTGGCTTTGGAGTAATTATATTATATTTAGTAGCATCTTCTTTATCGTATGATTTTATAAGTTTTTTTGGAATTAACTTTGATAATTTAAATTATATCTTAAAATGTATTTATATGATAAGTTATGAAGCAATATTAACTCTAATAATAATATATATATATAGAAAAAATTTTATTCCTAATTTAAAAGATTTTAAAAAGAATTTTAAATCATATGTTGATAATTATATTAAGTATTGGTTTTTAATGTTAGGGCTTATGATTTTTAGCAATTTAATTATAACTAAATTTACAACTAGTGCGGTTGCGGAAAATCAAGAAGCTATAATTGATTTATTAAATAGTTTTCCTGTTTATACAATTATAATTACAGTATTTATTGCTCCTTTTTTAGAGGAACTTGTATTTAGATTATCAATAAGAAAAATATTTGCTAAAACGGATTTTATATTTATATTATTTTCAGGATTATTATTTGGTTCTATGCATGTAGTTGGAAGTTTTTCATCTTTAACTGATTTATTATTTATTATCCCATATAGTATTCCTGGATTTATATTTGCTTATGTTTATACAAAAACAAATAACATATGTATACCTATTGGATTACATATGTTACATAATGGAGTTATGATGATATTACAAATCTTACTTATATTTTTAACTTAGTTATTATTATTTAATAACTTTTTTTTGACCTTTTTTTATTGTTTTAATAAATTTTTTATTGTTTTCTACTATAGCACTATTTAAATTATTTAATACACATATATTTCTATTATAAAATGTACTATTTTTAAATAGTGATGGACATTCTTTCATTATAGCGTTTATACTGCTTAAATAAAAAGCATTGTCTACAAGATCTGGTAAGTATAAATTTATAAATTCTTCTTCTTTGGTTTCTTCTGATAATGCCTCTAAAACGGTTAAATCAAATCCTATAGATTTATTTATTCTATCTATATTATTTCTTATTACATCATTACTATATTTAAATAAATATCTAATATCACCTGTTCTTTTTACAAGTTCTTCTCTATAAAATATTAAATTTTTATCTTCTTTTGAGTTATTTAATATTGTTATTATATCGTTTATTATTTCATTTCTTTCTTCTTTATTTTCATCTTCTATATATCTACCTGCGTTTAAAAATTTAAACATATTTTCTTTTACTATATTATTAATGCTTTCTTCTTTAGAAAAAACATCTAAAACAATTCTAATATTTTTAAGTAAATCTATTTCGTAAAAATCACTTGGATCAAATTCTTCTGGTTCTTCTAGTATATCTATTATAAATATAATAGAAAGTAAATATTTATAATTTAAATATTTTTTTTGTTTTTCTAATTCATTCATGTATTTCACCTCTTATATATTTATATATTTCATCATATTTTTTTACTGGTATAATTTTTATTTTATTCTTTATGTATTTTGGTATATTATCTAAATCATCGATATTGGAATATGGAATAAATAAAACTTTTATATCATTTTTATAAGCGCTCATTATTTTTTCTTTTATACCACCTATTTTAAGTACGTTACCTAAAAGTGTTATTTCTCCTGTCATAGCAATATTATTTGATATTTTTATATTTGATAATGTACTTATAAGTGAGGTTGTTATAGCAACTCCAGCAGAAGGTCCATCTTTTTTTATATTAATATTTGGAACATTTATGTGTATATCATTTTTAAATATATTGTAATCTATATTGAATTTTTTGTAATTAGATTTTATATAACTAAGAGCAATTTTTGAACTTTCTAATATCATTTTACCAAGTGTACCTGTACAAACTAAATTGCCATTACCTTTATAATAATTTGATTCTATATATACTATATCTCCTCCATAATCTGTATAAGCAGGAGCAATTACAAGACCAATTTCACTATCTAATTTTTCATTTTCATATTTCTTATTTCCTAAATATGTTTCTATTTTTTTTATTTCTACATCTGATTTTTTTAATATTTTATTTAAAGCTACTTTTCTAACTATTTTTAAAATATTTCTATAAAGTTCTCTAAGTCCTAATTCTCTCGTATAATATCTAATTATGTTTAATATATTTTTATCACTTATTTTTATGTTATCTATATTACATTCTTTACATATTTTAGGTATCATAAATTTTTTTACTATTTCTACTTTTTCATATTCTGTATATCCTTCTATATCAATAATTTCAAGTCTATCTTTAAAAGCACTTGACATATTATTTATATCGTTTGCAGTTAAAATAAATAAAACTTTAGATAAATCATATTCTTCTTCTAAATAGTTATCTTTAAAATATTTATTTTGATTAGGATCTAATACTTCTAAAAGAGAATTTTCTATATCATTTTTATGTACATCTAATTTATCTATTTCATCAATTAAAAATACAGGATTACTGCTTCCACTCCTTTTTATACCATCAATTATTTTTCCTGGAAGTGAACCTAAATATGTTCTAGTATGTCCTTTAATAAAAGCCTCGTCACTAGCGCCGCCTAGTGATATTTTTACAAATTTTCTATTTAAACTTTTAGCGATTGTACGCGCTATAGAGGTTTTACCAACACCTGATGGGCCAACTAAACATATTATTGTAGAATTTTCACTTTTCATTTTATTTAAAGCTATATTTTCTATTATTCTTTGTTTTACATTATCAAGTCCATAATGTGTTTCATCTAATGATTTTTTCACCTTTTCTATATTTTCATTATCTTTAGTATATTTATTCCAAGGGAGTTCTAAAAAAAAGTCAATATATCTTTTTTGCATGTTTATTTCAGGTGATAAATTAGACATACTTTCATATCTATCTATTTCATATAAAATTTTATGTTTTATTGTTTCATTTGCATCTAATTTTTGTGCTTGTTCTCTTAGTAATTTAATTTCACTATTTCTTAATGAAATATCCCCTAATTCCTCATTTAAATATTTTATTTTTTCTTTTATATATATTTTCTTTTGTTCTTCTTCTAAATCTTTCTTTATTTTTTTATTTATATTATCTTCTATATCAAATAATTGTTGTTGCTTATATATATATTCTAAAATACTTTCTGCTCTTTTTATAGGATCTAGTTCATTTAGATATTTTGATTTTTGTTTATTATCTAAATTTAAATTACTTGCAATTATATCTGTTATTTGATTTATATCGTCACTTGATTTTATATTGTTTAAAATATTATTATCTATTTCTTTTGTTTTATCTATATAAATTTTTAAATTATCATATAATTTATTTTTTATAACTTGTTTTGTATTTTCTTCTATATAATTATCTTTAAGGTTTTCTACTATACATTCTATATTATCGATATTCATATTTAAATATTCTATAACTTTTACTCTATTTATTCCTTTTAGTATTATTCTTATATTACCATTTGGGAGTTCTAATTTTCTAGTTATTTTAGTTACTACTCCTATTTTAGGTAAATCGTTATTTTCAAGTTTAGTTACTATTAATATTTTTTTATCATGAAATATTTCTGATTCATCAATTATGTTTTTACTTTTTTCATCATTAAATTCTAATTTTATTTCTGAATTAGGTATTAGGTAAGTATCATTTAATATAATTACTGGTAAATTTAACATCATGTTTCCTAACACCTCCAAAATTGATTTTTATTATAGTCATATAAAAATTAAAAGTCAATATTTTTTTTAAAATTAATAACAAGTAAAAATTAGGTTACTCAAATTTTGTAACCTAATTTTTATTAATTGTTATAACTGGTCTTATTCCAACCCAATCTGTAAGACTTACATCTGCAGCAAAATTTCCATGAAGTAATCCACCTCTATCAACATACCAAACTTTATTAGTAGTTTCGAAAATTGGAGTTGAAGTCCAATATGCATAAGAGGTCGTACCTTCTGATTTATTCAAACATCCCCACGTTAAACAATCGTTACTTATTCTATCATATAGCCATGCATATTTACAATTGTTACTTTCTGCACATTTTGCATCACCACTCACTATAGCAAATGAAATGAAATCTTCAAAATGACTTGTTTTAGAATTAAAGTTAGTAGTATTATTTGGATCAACTATTTTTGCTATTTCATCTGCACTTATTAATCTAATATTTAATCCTTCTACCCAGTTACTTGTATCCATCTTTAATTTATTCATTATTTCACTATTATCAGTGTTTAAGCCCTTTGAATTCCATGATGTTACTGCCGTTGTGGTGTGGTCTAATATAGCTGTATATGTATCAGATGTTTCTTGATATGCATACCATTTCATACATCCTGTTTTTGTTTCCGTAGTACTTACTACATTTATTTTATCACAATAATTTCCTGTTACTGGATTATAATATAATATCTTTTTTACGCCTTCATGTTGCTTTGTTGGTGGATTTTCTGCATATGTTATAGTTTTTTCTTCTGATTCATTTCCCGCCTTATCTTTTACTTTTATTGTGTGATTTCCTATTGTTTTAAAATTACATGTATTTGATGATTGCCATGTCCCATCACAACTATATTCTCCTATATTACTTATACCTTGATCGCTTGCTGTTACTTTCGCAATTACGTTTGATATTGATGTTCCACTTACATCTATTTTACTTATAGTTGGATTTTCATTATCTATATTATTTATTGTCATTGTATTTGTTAATATTTTTTCTTCTCCATCTACTATTTCAACTTTAAGTGTTCCATTTTTTGCTGGTATTGTTATTGTTTGTTCTGATACTACATTAAAATCTTCTTCATCCCATTTATATCTATATGTAACATTATCAAGTTTTGGATATGTTATTGTTACTGTTCCTTCTTTTATGTATTCATCTTTTGGATTTAATTCTAATTTTATTCCTTCTACTTTTTCTGTACTTACTATTCTAGTTATCTCTTTTGTTAATCCTACTTTGTTTTTTACTATTACTTTTATTTTATATTCTGTATCTATTTTTAATTTATCAAAGGTATATGTATTTTCTTTTATGTTATTTATTTCTTTTTTATATTCTTCGGGTTCTAATATTTGATAACTATAGCTTGTTGGTACTCCATCTATTGTTTCTACTGTTACTACTAGACTCCTTGCATTAGTAATTACATTTACGTTTATTTCTAATCTATTAGCTAGTAAATCTTCTACTGTTCCTTTAAGCATGCTTAAATCATCTAGTGTTCCTTCCGCACTATATGTCCCATCTGTTACCTCCTTTAGTTCTATTTTTCCATCTGAATTTAAGAATACTTTTCCTGATAAGTTTTTAGAATCAAGAGGTAGTTTACTTATATCTATTTCTATTCCCGGTTCAATATTATTTTGTGTTGCATAAAGTTCATATGCGTGTTCTATATTGTTTAAGCTTAATTTGAATGCTTTATATTTTGAATCGTTTATTACTCCTAGTATTATTGGAGTAGCTATTACCGCTATTATAGCTAATATTACTATTACAGCTAAAAGTTCTATTAGGGTGAATGCCTTTACTTTTCTAGTGTAAAGTACCCCCCCCCCTACTCATATTTGTTTGTTTTAATTCTTTCATATTTCCTTCCTTTCACTCTAATAGAAGCTTTTTTCTTACTCTTCTATCTATATTAATAATATCACTTAATATAGTTTTTTTCAAGCATAAATTTTGACAAGAAAAATGAAAAATAAATTTTTCATTGAAAGCCCCTTGGGCTTTTTTTTTAATCTGATATAGTATAAAATA
>CANQIV010000037.1 GCA_947624135.1 uncultured Bacilli bacterium
TGTAATTTATCTTTTTCTTTATCTTTTATATCATTTATTATATATATAACACTCGCACACATACTAAATGATAAAAATGCTAAAAATGTTGATAATAACATTTTTTTATCAAAAAAGTTTCCACTAAATATTAATGCGAAAAATATTAATAAATTTTTTATATAGTGTTGTGGTCTCATTAATTTTATATAATTTTTCATAAAGTCACTACTTTCTATTTTTATTGAATGTGAATAAAAGAAGCGCTAAATAAGTAATTGGTATACCTATTATTGCTGAAACTGTATATGCGATTAATTTATATAAGTGTAATAAATCAATAAATATATATACACATATTAATTGAATTAAAAAGTTTGGTATATAAGAGATACAAAATTTTATAAATTTTTTTACATTCAAATTTTTATCATGAAAAGTAATAAAACTATTTAATATGTATGAAATTATTAAACTTGTTATATATCCTATTACAAATGATAATTTTTCATTTGAGATAACATTTGAATATAAGAATGAAAATAATACTCCATTAAATGTATTTATAAATCCTACAAAAACAAATCTTATAAATTTTGGATTTAAAAATGTATGTTTAAATTTTTTTATTATTGATGGTTTATAATCTTTATAATTTATAATATTATTTTTATTTACAATGAATGATTCACTTGCTAAATTTATCAATGGAATATCTGATGTACTATCTGTATACATTTCTTTTATTTTTACATCTGGATATTTATCTAATAGTCTTTTAACTTTTTCTTCTCCATAACAATTTAAACCTATAAATTTACCTGTTTTAATATCTACATTACTTGATATAACATCTTTTACTTTTAATTTTCTACACATATTATCTAATAAAAATTGTGGAGATGCAGATATAATTATATCGTTTGAATGATTTTTTTCTGTATACCATTTTTTTATTTTATTCTGATTTTTTATCCAAAAATCTTCTACTAATTCTTCTGTGTTGTCAAACTCTTTTAGGAATGAAAAGAATACCTCTTTCATTTCTGTTTTTGTCTTAATACTTAAGATATATAAAAATAAATACCATATCATTTTAGGAAAATATTTATACATCTTTTTTTTCTTTTTAAGACAATATTTATAAAAATCAACAGAAGAATCTCCATCGTAAATAGTCCCATCAAAGTCATAAATATTTACTTTCATAAGTTATTCCTTTCTATTTATTTTAATTCTAATGAAATAAATTTCATTTTATTTTTTAAGTAGAAAATTACTTTATTAGATAATTTTATAAGATATAGTAATAATAAAGTAAGTATAAAAGTTATTATAAAGTTCATTGTATACATAAATAATATTTTAAGTATTAATGGAAAGTCTACAATATAATCTAGGAAATAATATATTAAAGATGCACCTATACCTTGACATAGGTAAAATATTAATGAGTTTTGACCAATAAATACAAATAAATTATTATTTAAAATTGATATTTTATCTTTTAAATATGTAACAAGGGTAATTGAAATCATACTATAAACAAAGTAATTGATATTATAATCAAATTTAGCTTGTTGTAAGTTTACAGCGTATCCTCCATATCTTATCATAAAACAAACTAATATTATTAAGAAAAGTGTAGTTAGTATAAATGTTTTTAAATTAATTTTATAATTATATAAATAATATCCAAGTAAATATATGAATGAATAAAATAATGTTTGTGTTTTAAAAATGACAAAACTAGGATAATATAAATTCATACCATATAAAAGTAAGACAAATAATAATACATATTTAAAATTGGTTAAATCTTTGAAAAAATAATTATATATTTTTATAACTATTGATGATAATAAACTCGTCCAAATAAACATATATATAAACCAAAAAGATCCACCCACTACTTTAAGTTTATTTGTATCAGAAAGATCAAAGAATATTGCTTTAATCACACTAAGTACATTAAAATTATCTATATCTATAATTAATAATATTATAAAGTACATAATTAAAAATATTAAATATTTTCCCCATAGTTTTATAAATCCTTTTATATTTTTAAATATTGATTTATTAAAATTAAAACTCATACCTGAAATAAACATAAATATAGGTACATCTATTATTAATGAAATTTGTCTTAAAATAGATGGAACATATTCTTCTCCACTCCAAAAACAAGTATGAATAAAAATAATCCAAAGAGTGGCTATTCCTCTAAAAAAATCTATATTGTAATCTCTTCTTTTTTCCATAATATTACTCCCCAATAATATTATTATAACACGTATCTAAAATAAAAATATAGAAAAAATCTATATTTTTAAATATTTTCTAACAGCTCTAATGCTTCCAAACATACCTACTATCATTCCTATAGCAAGTAATATAAGTGAAACTAGATATACAAATGAATCTGGTTTTATTAATTTAATAAATTGTGTGAATAATTGACCATCGAAATGATTATATAGTGCGTTATATCCATATATTGTTATTATTATAGGTATTATTGAACCAATTATACCGAGTGTTAAACCTTCAAACATAAATGGAAGCCTAATATTTATGTTGCTTGCTCCTACTAATCTCATTATTTCTATTTCTCTTTTTCTAGACATTATAGTTATTTTTATTGTATTAGCAATTAAAAATGCAGTAACTAAAATAAGTGAAATTACTATTGCGATTGATACTTTTCTTATTACATCAAATACTTTTACAAGTTCTTCTACCATTCCTTCTCCATATTTAACTACATCTACATTTTTTATATTTTTTATTTCTTCTGCAGTTTTATGAATTAAATTAATGTCAGTTACTTTTATTTGAAAAGTATCTTGTATTGGACTTTCTTCTCTAGTCCAATCTTTCATTATACTTTTAAATGTTTCTGAAGAGGCCATCATCTCTTTAGATATATCCATTTTATCTCTAAATTCTACATTATCTTTTTCTATGTTATCGAGTGTAATTATTTCATCATATACCTTATCTGTTTCTTCTTCTGTAATATCTGTTTTAAGGAATGCGACTATGGTTACATCTTTTTCTATTAAACTAGTAAAATTATTTACGTTTAAAGAAAGTATCATCGATACACTAACTACTATAAGTGTTATTGTTATACAAGATATTGAAGCAAGTGACAATGAAAAATTTCTAAATACACTTTTAAATGAATCTCTTATATTTCTACTTAATATTCTTAGTGTTTTCATTTTTTATACTCACCTTCTTTATAATCTTTAACTATTCTACCTGAATCAAGTAAAACAACTCTCTTTTTTAACTTTTCTACTATTTCTATATCATGTGTTACCATGATTATAGTAGTACCAAGTTTATTTATTGCTTCAAGTACTTCCATTATTTCCATACTTGTTTTAGGGTCCAAATTTCCTGTTGGTTCGTCGCATATAAGTATTTTTGGACCATTTACTATCGCACGAGCAATTGCAACTCTTTGTTGTTCTCCACCTGATAAATGATTCGGATATTGTTTTGCTTTGTTTTTAAGCCCTACTAAATCTAAAACTTTCATTACTTTAGGATGTACTTCTGATTTAGGAAGACCTAATACCTCAAGAGCGAATGCGACATTTTCGTATGCAGTTGAATTTTGAAGCAATTGATAATTTTGAAATACTACACCTATTTTTCTTCTAAGTTTATAAACTTTACCATTTCTTATTTTTCCTACATCAATTCCTCCAACGAGAATTTTACCACTTGTTGGTTTTTCTTCTCTATAAAGCATTTTAATTAATGTACTTTTACCACATCCAGTTGAACCAATTACAAATACAAATTCACCTTTTTTTATATTTAAATCTAAATCATATATAGCAGTTGTTCCTGTTTTATATGTTTTTTTTACGTTTTTCATTCTTATTATATCCATAAAAATCCTCCTATTCTATTCCCGATGATTGATATACGTCATTTATAAGTACTATTGCATCTTTATCTATTTCAAGTATACCTTCTTTAGCTAAAAAATAATCTTTTGTTGGTATTACACACATTAATACTTTTTTTCTATCTCCTGTATATCCTCCGCGTGCTTCAAGTACTGTTACACCTTTTTTTAGTTCATTTATTAAAAATCCTTTTATTGCTGTTTCATGTTCTGTAATTATATAAAATGATTTTGAGTTTGATACACCTAGTAATACTTTATCATTTAATAAACTTACTATATATACTACAATTATCGCATACATAACATTTGTCCAATCATAAATAACGCCATTATTTGCCATAAAGAATCCTGAACTTATAATTACAATTGAATTAAATATTTTAATTGAATTACCTATTGATATTTTAAAATACTTTGAAATTATTTTACAGATTATATCACTACCACCTGTTGAAAATCCATATTTAAATGTAAGTCCTGAAGCAATTCCATTTATAATTGCTCCAAATAGTATAATTAAAAGCATACTATCGACATTAAACTGAATGTATTCAGCTATATTACTTGTTAAATAAAGAAAAATTGGGTATAATATTGAGCCTATGATAGAATATTTGGTATCTTCTTTTCCCAATATTAAATAACTAACTATTAAAAGCAAAACGTTTGCTGTAAGGATAAATATTGATGTTGGTATTCCAAATAATTTTTGAATAATAAGAGCAATACCTGTTATTCCCCCTGTTACTATATTATTTGGCTCAAAAAAGACATTAAAAGCGAATGCTAAAAGAAAACAACCTAATACTAAATAAAAATATCTTTTTACTATATCTTTTGTTTTTAATTTTTTTAATATTTCATTATCAATGATTTTTTTCTTTTTAAAAAACATTCTAACTCACATCCTTTTTGAGATTATCATATATAAATAAATCTATATCTCCATCTAAAACTTTATCAACATTTACACACTCAGTATTTGTCCTATGATCTTTAACTAATGTATACGGACACATTGTATATGTTCTAATTTGAGAACCAAAATTTATTTCTGTATTTTCTCCTTTAATATTTTTAAGTTCCTTTTCTCTTCTTTCAACCTCAAGCATATATAATTTATTTTTAAGTATTTTCATACATGTTTCTTTATTTCTTATTTGGCTTCTTTCATTTTGACAAGTTACTACTATCTTACTTGGAAAATGTGTTATTCTAACAGCTGATGGGGTTGTATTAACGCCTTGACCCCCATGTCCTGATGCACAATATGTATCTATTCTAATATCACTATCTTTTATTTCTATATCGATATCAGTTTCGTTATAAATTGGTGTTATATCTACTGAAGCAAATGATGTATGTCTTCTTTTATTTGAATCAAAAGGACTTATTCTAATTAGTCTATGAACACCTTTTTCATTTTTTAGATATCCATAACTATTATTGCCATGAACTATGAATGAAACACTTTTTATACCAGCTTCATCGCCATCTTGATAGTCTAAAAGTTCTATTTTTTTATTGTTTTTTTCACACCATCTTGTATACATTCTATAAAGCATACTACACCAATCGCAACTTTCAGTACCTCCTGCGCCAGGATGTATTTCAAGTATACAATCACACTTATCATATGTTTTATTTAATAATAATTCAAGTTCAACTGCTTTTATTTCTTCTTCTATTGTTTTTATAGAATTTTCAACCAATTCTTTCATTTCTTCATCAAAATTTAATTTTATTAAATCTATTATTTCTAAATTAGATTCTATTTCAATTTTTAATTTTTCTATTTTTGATAATTTGTTTTTTAAAGTATTTATTTCATTTAATACCTCTTCACTATGATTTTTATCATCCCAAAAATTAATAGAATTCATTTCATTTTCTAATTCAGTTATTCTTTTTTTCTTTACATCTGGGTCAAAGAGACCTCCATAAATCGTTTATTTTATTATTAAAATTATTATATATATTTAAAATTTCGCTTAATTCCATACCTATCCTCCATAATAATTATAACATTTTTTTATCTTTTTTGAAACTAGTATATAAAAAAAATTAGAGTTTATCTCTAATTACCTTTGATATCTTGAAATATTTAATATTATACCTATGGATATCATTGTTATAAGTAAACTAGATCCTCCATAGGAAAGAAATGGAAGAGTTACTCCTGTAACTGGTATAAGTCCTACTACTACGCTTAAATTTAATATTGTTTGAAATATAAGTCCAAATGTTATTCCAAATGATAAATATTTTCCAAATAAATCACTACATTTTAAACTTATTTTAAGTGAATTATAAAATATTGATATAAATAATATTGATAAAATAATTATACCTATAAATCCTAATTCTTCAGATATTATTGAAAATATAAAATCTGTTTGAGGTTCTGGTAAATAAAAATGTTTTTGAATTGAATTTCCTATACCAAGTCCAAATAAACCTCCAGGACCTATACTATATAGTGATTGAATTATTTGAAATCCGCTACCAAGAGGATCGCTCCATGGATTTAAAAAGGATAATATTCTTTTAAGTCTATAAGGTGCGATTAATATTAATACTACTACTCCTATTATTCCTAATATTCCAAATCTTATGAAAATCTTAATATCTAATCCAGCTATAAATAATATACCTATTATTGTCATAACTATTATAACTCCCGTACCAAAATCTGGTTGAAGCATAATAAGTCCAAATATAAAAAGTGTCACTAATAATATAGGTAATATTCCTGTTTTAAATTTTTTTATCTGTTTTGGATTATTTGATAAATATTTAGATGTAAATATAATAATACCTAGTTTAGCAAATTCACTCGGTTGTATACCAAATGATCCAACACCAAACCAACTTCTTGAACCATTTCTAATTGTGCCTATACCAGGTATTAATACAAGTATTAATAAAGAAATACAAAAGAGTAATATTTTGTTTGAATATTTAAAATATTTTTTATAATCTATCTTACTTACTACTACCATAAGTATCATTCCTACTATAAAAAATAATAATTGATTTTTTAAATATTTATATGGATCATTAAACTTATATTCTGCCCATACGTAAGATGAAGAATAAATCATTAAAACTCCAAATAAAGAAATTAGTATTACACTTATAAATAAAGATATTTCTATATTTCTATTTTTCATAGAATCACCTATATAATTTTATTTGATATAAATAAAAATTATTAGAAAAAAACATACTTTTAATATGTTTTCCTCTTATATAATACATGGTTATATTTTATATTTTTCTCTTGATTGCTTGATAATATTTCTTTTTTCCAATCATTTAAATTAAATTTAGGAAAATATACATCTGCATTTTTTTCTTCTGCATCAATTTCTGTTAAATATAATTTGTTAGCTAAAGTAATAAATTCATGATATATACTAGCCCCACCAATTATAAATATTTCATCTTTACAATTTTCATATTTTATTAAAAATTCTTTTATACTTTTATATATTTCTATTTCATTATTGTTTATTTTACTTTTAGTAATTACTATATTTTTTCTATCTGGTAATACTTTAGGTAATGATTCAAATGTTTTTCTTCCCATTACTACATTATGTCCTAAAGTTATTTTTCTAAAAAAATTTAAATCTTCTTTTAATTTCCATATTAAATCTCCATTTATACCTAATTCATTATTTTTACCTATAGCTGCAATTAAACTTATATCCATATTATTGAGTTATTGGAAATTTTATTTTACCCATATTTTTATATTGTTTTATTTTAATATCTTTTAAATCTTTTGAATTGTCAAATTTGTAAAAATCAGTTATATCTGGATTAATCCATAAATATGGTTTTTCTGGATTTAATATTATATCTATTATTTTTAATATTGTCTCTTCTTCATCGTTTATTTCTGATTCAAATTCTTTATCTTCTAGTTTTTGTTTTAATTTTTTTAAATCTGATACACTATATTTATTTAGTTTATTATAAATTTCTTCTCTTCTTAGTTGAGTTTTAACTCCATCTATTTGATCTACATATATATGAGCATCTTTTATAGACCAATCGAGTGTACCCGGTTCAAGTCCTGAAACTTTAGCAAATAAACTTAAAAGTACTGAATACTGTGTTATATTAAATGGGAGTCCAAGTGGTACATCACAGCTTCTTTGATGCACCCACGCGTTTAATTTACCATCAGTTACATCCCATTCACTAGACCAAACGCATGATGGTAAAACTGCTGTTTTTAACCATTCGTTTTGCCATAGTGATATAACTGCTCTTCTATCTTCTCTATTATATTTGAAAGTATTCAACAAATAATCAGTTAATTTATACATATTTACAATCCAACCATAAGCCGTACCAATTGTATAAGCAAATTCTGTTCCAAATTTTTTTTCATCTATTAATTTATTTGTTTTTTTATCATAGATTCTATAAATACCATCATTATCTATCATCCATTCATCCCAAATAAAATTATTACGCTCGTGTAGCCATCTTACATCGTTAGATTGTGCTTGATAAATCCAAAGTATTTCTGTAATAGCGTTTTTAAAAAACAATTGTTTTGTTTGAAGTATTGGAAACTCTTTACTTAAATCGAAATGAAAATAATAACTTGGTATTTTTATAGTATTTGTACCTGTTCTATTTTCTGTCTCCACTCCTTCAGTTAATATTTTTTTACACAAATTTAAGTATTCTATATCAAATTCTGTCATATTTAATCACCAACTTAATTTTATAATATTTTTAAATATAAAGTCAATAATTATTAATCTTAATACAAAAATTTAGTATTATTATCATATTTTATTGACTTTATAGTAAAATAATTATATAATTATAACTGCGAATTAAAGCAATTTTTGATTTTTATAACGTGTTTGTTCCAAATGGTTTATTAGTAACTAGTAAGCTTTATAGCGAACGTATTAAAACAAACACCCTATAATTAGGCGAAAATCTTCATTTCGCTAAGAAAGGAGAAAATTATGTCAAGATACACAAAATCAACTTATCGTGTAAGTCGTCGTTTAGGATTCTCTACTCTTGAAACTGGAAAAGAACTTGCTAAAAAGCCATTCGCTCCAGGTATTCATGGTAATAAAGGACCTAAAAAATTATCTAACTATGGTGTTCAATTACAAGAAAAACAAAAAGTTAGATTTATGTATGGTTTAAACGAAAAACAATTTAGAAAAACTTTTGAAGATGCTGGTAAAATGAAAGGTGTTCATGGTGAAAACTTATTCAAATTACTTGAAAGTAGATTAGATAATTTAGTTTATCGTATTGGTTTCTCTACTACAAGAAAAGGCGCTAGACAACTTGTTAATCATGGACATATTACTGTAAATGGTAAAAAGGTTGATATTCCTTCTTATAGATGTAAACCAGGCGATGTTATAGCAATTAAAGAATCTGATAAAGAACTTGCTATTGTTAAATCTTCACTTGAATCTATTCATAAAAGAGTTGAATTTATTACTTATGATGAAGCTAAAATGGCTGCTACATACGTAAGATATCCAGAAAGAACTGAATTAACTGGTGAAATTAACGATTCATTAATAGTTGAATACTACAACAGATAAAAGCACGCACATGCTTTTTTCTTTTGCTTTACTAGACAAAATATAAATTTAATAGTATAATTATATAGTCGAATTTAATCTTAAAAAGAGAGGAGGAAAATTTTGAAAACCATAAATAATATTGAAGATACTAAAATATTTGCTTTAGGTGGACTTGGCGAAGTTGGAAAAAATATGTATTGTGTTATGACTGGTGATGAAATTATTATTACAGATGTTGGAATTACTTTCCCATCTGATGATTTACCTGGTGTTGATTATATTATTCCAGACTTTACTTTTCTTAAGAAAAATGAAAGTAAAATAAAAGCAGTTTTTATAACTCATGGTCATGAAGATCATATAGGTGGTATACCTTTTCTACTACAATCAGTAGATATACCAGCAATTTATACGCCAAACCAAGCTGCTGGATTAATTAAAAAGAAATTGGAAGATAAAAATATAAATTATAAAAATTTATTTATATACGATGAAAACACTAAAGTAAAATTTAAAACGATGTCTGTAGAATTTTTTAGAACTACGCACTCTATTCCAGATTCACATGGAATTGTTATACATACTCCAAATGGTACTATAGTTACAACTGGAGATTTCAAATTCGACTTAACTCCTATTGGACCTATGGCTAATTTACACAAAATGGCGAAAATTGGAGAAGAAGGAGTTGCTCTATTGCTTAGTGATAGTACTAATGCATTAAATGAAGGAATGTCTACTAGTGAATCTAAAGTTGACGCAGCTTTATCTAATATATTTTTACAACACAAAGGTAGAATTATAATTGCTACTTTCGCATCAAATATATATAGATTAAAACATATAGTTGATACATGTAAAAGAAATAATAGAAAAATTGCAATTTTTGGTAGAAGCATGGAAAATAATATAGAAATTTCTCTTAATGAAGGATATATTAAACATAGAGAGGTTTTTGTTACTCCAGAAGAAGCAAATCAATTAAAACCTGAAGAGGTATGTTTACTTTGTACTGGTTCACAAGGAGAACCACTTGCAGCTTTATCTAGAATAGCTAATAATTCTCATAAACAAATTAAACTACAAAATGATGATTTAGTTGTATTTTCATCATCTGCTATTCCGGGAAATGCTTTAAGTATTTCTAGAATAATAAATAAATTATACTTACAAGGTGTTAAGGTTTATACAAATACATCTTTAAGTAATGTTCATACATCTGGACATGCTAATCAAGAAGAATTAAAACTTATGTTAAGGCTTATTAAGCCAAAATATTTTATGCCTTTTCATGGTGAATATAGAATGCTTAGAAGCCATGCTGATTTAGCAATCCTTTGTGGAATGCCTAAAGAAAATACTTTCGTTCTTGAAAATGGAGAGGTTTTATCTTTATACAAAGGAGTTATAACTAAAGATAAAGATGTTCAAGCTGGAGATGTATATGTCGATGGTAATAGAATTGGTGAAATTGGTAACGAGGTAATGCGTGAAAGAAAAATCATGTCTAGTGATGGTATTGTAATAGTTGTAGCTAATATTGATACAATGAAAAAACAACTTGTAATGTCTACTACTGTAACAACAAGAGGATTTGTATATATACAAGAAAATATAGAATTACTAAAATCCATAGAAAAAGAAGCAAATACTATAATCAATAATAAATTAAAAGTAAATTGCATATTTAGTGATATTAAAATGGAATTAATAAATGTTTTATCTACATATATATATGAAAAAACAGGAAGACATCCTATTATATTACCTATAATAAACGACGTAAAAAAGACTAAATAGTCTTTTTTGTTTTTCCAATTAATATAATTATAAATCCTGTAATAATTGATATAATTGATACTGATTTAGTATAATCTTTTTTATAGGTATTTGGAACATCAACAATTAATACAGCACTTTCAACTACCTCTTGCATATCATCATATAAACTGATAATACTATTTTCTATTGTGCTATCATCAATTATAATTTCTTGCTTTTCTGTTAATTTATATCCTTCTTTTCCTTTTGTCTGTATTAAATAATATTCGCCATATGGTAGTTCTAATTTTATTTTACCTTTACTTGTTATATATATATCAATTAAATTACCAGATTTATCATAAAGTTCAAACTCTGCTCCATCTTCTAATTTATAATTGTCTTTAACCCCATAATATTTTTTTATTTCTATTTTTTTATATATTTTATCGTTATATAAATTTATTACATAATCTTTATCTTTATCAATTATAAATTCATATTTTTCTATTAATTTATACCCCTCATTTCCTTTTATTTGTTTTAAATAGTATTTTCCATATGGTAAATTTTTTTCAATTATTCCATCAATAGTACTATAAGTATTTATTAAATTATCAAATTCATCATAAAGTTTAAATTCTGCTCCATCTTCTAATTTATAATTATCCTTCTCTCCATAATATTTATTTATTAATAAATTTCCATATATTTTATCATTATATAAATTTATTACATAATCTTTATTTTCATCGATTATAAAATCATATCTATCTATTAATCTATACCCTTCTTTTCCTTTTATTTGCTTTAAATAGTATTCTCCATATGGTAAAGTTATATTTAATTTCCCGTTTTCTATTCTATATGTACCTAGTAATTTTTTACTTTTATTATATAACTTAAATTCTGCTCCATCTTCTAATTTATAATCATCCTTCTCTCCATAATATTTATTTATTAATAGATTTCCATATATTTTATCATTATATAAATTTATTACATAATCTTTATTTTCATCGATTATAAAATCATATCTATCTATTAATCTATACCCTTCTTTTCCTTTTATCTGTTTTAAATAATATTCTCCACATGGTAATTCTAGTTTTATTTTACCTTTACTTGTCATATATGTATCAATTAAATTACCAGATTTATCGTAAAGTTCAAATTCTGCATTGCTTTCTAATTTGTAATTATCTTTTTCTCCATAATACTTATTTACTAATACATTTCCATATATTTTATCGTTATATAAATTTATTACATAATCTTTATCTTTATCAATTATAAAATCATATTTTTCTATTAATTTATACCCCTCATTTCCTTTTATTTGCTTTAAATAGTATTTTCCATATGGTAAATTTGTTTCAATTATTCCATCAACAGTACTATAAGTATTTATTAAATTATCAAATTCATCATAAAGTTCAAAC
>CANQIV010000038.1 GCA_947624135.1 uncultured Bacilli bacterium
CATCTGTTTTAAAATTTCTAATACTTCTTCTATCTTCTATTGCTTTTTTTGTTTCCATATTTTTCTCCTTCTTTTAGCATCAAAGTTTCGTACCTTTTTTATCTTTTTTATAAAATTTTTATTTATTTTTAACCGAATTTTAATCTTTTAGTTCATTTTAGATTAAATCGAATTCCTAAATTTTTAGAAATTTGCCACCTAAAATTTTTATTAATATATTCTTTAATTATCTCATGATATTTTCTATCTTCCAGTTATTATAATTTTAATATGTTTTCTAAAATTAATATATTTTTATTCATGTTTAGCACTATATTGATTATTTAATTGTCGATACATAATTTTTTTCAAATTCGTTTTTTTCAATAATAATATTTGTTGTTTTTATATCAACATTTTTGTTTTCATATTTTTCTTGCAAATATTTCATAAATGAAATTTCCAATTTGTCTTCACTTTTAGATTTAAAATTGTTATTTTTTAGAGCATTTTCCATTTTTGCTCTTAAGTTTTTCCATTTATTATAATAGCTCGTTTTAATTTTTACCATAAAATTATTATTATCTTCTATAACAAATCCTTCTATATATTTATCTTTTAATTTATAATTTTCTAAAGAAATAGTTTCATATATATTTTTAAATTCTTCTAAATCATATATAGTATATACAAGTTCTTTTGTCTCAATTTTATATTTTCTTGTAAATTTTATTAGATTATCATAAGAAATTTTATTATAATCTGTAGTATTATATATCATATCTAATAAAACAATTTTTGGCTCTTTATATTCTATTATATGAGGGTCATTAATTGGATCAATAACCTCAAAAACAGCAGTAATATTATCGTTGATAATTTTATCTTTTAATGCTTCAATTTGTTTACTATTAAATTCTTCATAAAAAATTTTTTTAAAATATTCTACATAAACACCTGTATTTGTAGATTTAGAAGCAAAAAATAATTGATTATTTTTAACAGATAATATTCCAAGAAATCCATTATATTTTAAATAAAATTTAACAGGAAATACTAATTTTTTTTCAAGTTCATCAATTTTTGTTTCTTTTCTTTCATTAATATTAAAGAATTTATTATAGCTTCTAGCTAATATTTTATAATTTTTAACATCAATAAATAGTCCTCTTGCTTGGGTAGTCATATTATCCCAAACTCTATTATAAAATGCTTCTTTTGAAAAATTAAACGAAAATATATTATTACCTAATTCTTTTTCAAAAACATATTTGTTTTTTTGTAATTGTTCAACCAAATTATAAACATTAGTTTCTTCTACTAAATTAGGATTATATACTTTATTTTTAATTTCAGTGTAGTTATATTCACCTGTTTTGTTTAATGTTAATACGCGAAGACATCCACCATTTTCAACATCACCTTCTAAATTTAACGAATATTTATATTTATCATATTTAATTTTATTAAAATTTCTATGCCCATGTATTTGATAAATCTTATTTTTTTCTTTTTCCATAAAATCATTATATATTTTATCTATATCAACATCATATTTATCTATACCATATATAAAAGAATTAGTACTATAAAAATCTAGTGATAATTCTGGAATATATGGAATACCACCATGAGAAATTAAATATGTATTACCACTGAAATTAATGTATGCTATTTGTGATAAAGTTTTATAAAAACCTCTAATTTCACTTTTCTTCAAATTATTATTTTCAAATTCTAATATAGTATTTCTTATATCATAATCCATTTTAAAATCATCATCACAAGCATATTTATATAATTTATCTTCATGATTCCCTACTAAAAATATCATATTTTCATTTATAGTAAGTTCAGTTAAATATTTAAAAGTTTTGTAATTTTCAATTCCTCTATCAAAATAATCACCAATAAAAATATAAGCATCTTTTTTATTTATTGAATTTTCTTCAAAATATTGCTTTAAAGCACTAAAGCAACCGTGTATATCACCAATTATATGTATTTTTTCATAGTTATCAAAATTTTTTGGAATGTTGCTAATAATATTATCAAAATTTTCTGGTTTAATTATCTTAAAGGATGATGGTATTTTTTCTTTGGAAAATATTTTATAAGCATTATCTATAGCCTCATTAGGAACTATTTTATACCTTTCTCTTGTTAAATTTCTTTCATAAACTACTTCTTTTGGAATATTTGTGAAATCCAAAATATATAATCTATATCTATATTTTTCAGCTAATTTTTTATAAATAATTAAAGATTCATCATAATGAGCATGTACAGCATCAATTATTGTAAACTCTCCCTTTTTCATTCTTTCTTCTAATAAAGAATATAATAATTCCCAAACTTTCTTATTATTAAATTGAGGAATTTCCTCGTAATATTTGATATTCATTTGTGGAGCATTAAACATTAGTCTAATTTGATCAGAACTTAAAGTAAATTTCTCTAAATTATGTTCCTTTATAAAAGTACTTTTCCCACAACCCATTGCACCTCTTAAAATTATCAATTTTCTCATTATTCACCACTTTACTAACCTTATAATACATTCCAATACTTTATTCTTCATTATTTAAATTAATACCATCAATGCTAGTTTCATAAATCCATTTTTTTACATCAAAATTATCTAACAATTCTTTCATTATTCTTCTAATTTGCAACTATTCTTCTTGATAATTTCCTTTAAGATATTTTTAATTTTTATCTAGCTTCCTTTACTACACCTGCTAAAGTTTTATCATTCATTAAAACCCATCTTTTAAAATAAGTATAATTATATTTTATCATATATTTCATTATTCAACAATTTTTTGTGAATTTTGATTGCAAAAAATTTATAATTTTTTTAGCAAATCAAAGTATAAATTATAAATCAAAAAAATACTAGGTCTTTCGACCTAGCTCAGGGGGAAATCTAAATACCAGTTCGTAACAATTTACTAATCAATTAAAGTCTTATAAAATAAGGCTTTTTCATTTTATTAAATTTATTAAAGTTTATAAAAATAACTTAATTTTTTACATTTAGTATCTGGTTTTGGTATCTGGAAATAGTCTTAGTCTAACTGATATTTTTCAATCAAATTAGAAAATTTAGAATCAATTTTATCAATTATTTCCTGTTTCTTTTCTATTAAACTATTCAATTTTGTATATAGATCGGAATATATAATATTTTCTGCTTTATTTTCAATTCTATTTTCACCTTCATCGATTTGATCAAGTTCAACATCATCATTTTCCATTATATAATCTACTATTGCTTTTAAATCTTCTTTGCTAATGTTAACAATAGTATTATATGATGTTCCATCCAAAGAATATTCTCCTTTATAATTATTAATTCTCAATATTTTCATATATTTGTCTCCTTTCGCAATATGATTCTTTGCCTGCTTCCATTGTTTCCATAATTATATCTACAGTATTTTTTTCACTGCCATCATCACATTTAAATTTTTTAGAAGACATTTTTCCAGTATATATCTTATATTTTCCATCTTCAATACACGTATATAAAATTTTATCAGCATTTAACATTACTCCTAAAATATGATTATGTGTAACAATAAAAGTTGTTGTTTTTTTTGATAAATTATTTATTAAAGTTCTTATATTTTCATTTAAATAAATATTATCAAATGAAGATTCTGGCTCATCAATTAAAATTAAATCATAATTCTCTCCAGATTTTATTTGATTATATAGTAGATATTCAGCTCTCTCTCCACCAGATATTTCACTATCATTGTTATTAAGCGCAACATATTCTACATCAACAATAGCCTTATGTATTTGATTTTTTGGTACTTCAGCGTCTAAAAGTGCATTAATATAAACATATGGTGAATTATAATATTGAAACTCTTCAGTAATTCTCGGGCAACTTTTTATTTTTGCCTTAATTTTTTGTACTGATGTATATGGTTTACGAGTCGCTCTAACCTTAAATTTATAGAAATCATTTTTTGATATTTCTTTTTCAATTTTAAGTTTTTGAATATAATAATCAAATTTTTTTATAAATCGTTTATAAGACGCATATCTTATTATGTTAAATTCTTTAATCTGATTCAAAGCAGAATTTTCTTCTAATTCATCTTTTATTAGTTTTAAAGTATCATTAACATAATTGTAGTTACTATTCATTAATAGTTTTTTCTTAGCTATATCAATTAAGTCAGATAATAATTTTTTCAAATTATCTTTAGCTAAATATTTAGATATAATCTCTTCATAATTGTTAGATGATAGCAATATATCAATGGCTTTTATATTATTTTGAAGTTCTTCATCATCATCTATTTCAAAACTCGTTGCATTAAATAATTTACATTTAGAAAAAATATCCATTTTATCTTGTTTTGATGCATAATCAAGTAATGATTCAAGATATGCGTCAAGAGCAGAATTCTCACTTTTAAAATCTACTCTAAAAGCTAAATCAACAATTTCTTTTAATTCTTTTAAATAATTATCTGAATATTCTGAATTATCTATCTCTAATTTTTTCTTAAATGCAGTTTCTTCAGCATCTTTTATTATAGAAAATTGCTCAATATATTTAACTGAATCTATTCCAAATGATTTGTTAAGCTTATCTAGTAAATATGTTTTCCCAGTTGATCTTTTACCAATTAATACATTTAAGCCCAATGAAGCAGTGGTACCTGAAGATGTGATTTGGAATTCTTCTCCAACTAGACTATTTGATAAAGATAACTTAGTTCTATCTTTTAAACTGTTTTTTAATCCTCCAACTGTAAAATTATCACAGTCAATATATAAATGCGTCCCTGGAAAATTTTTTAATTCTGGTTTTACTCTTAAATCACTAAATAACACAGGTATCAATTTATCACTTTGTTTTATTAGCGAAAACCACTTTTTTGCACTTGATACTTCTCCTACAATTATGTCTTTTCCAAATTTATCAATAACATCAATTGATATAGACGGATCTTTCAAATAATGAGGAATTAGTAAATAATCCTTATAATTATTAAAAATTGATAAGAATTGATCATATGTTAGATAACTATGTTCATCAAATATATATTGTCTTATCTTATTACTTTGAACTTCTAAAGTATTAATATCTTCAATATTACCAATAACCAACATATGTCCTTTTTCTAAACTCACTTCTATTCCTGGCAATACAGATATTTTTAACATATTACTAATGAGTTCATAATTATTTCTATCGAATAAATTATGATTAGTTATTGCTATGCAACTTAATTTTTCAGTTTCAACATATTCTTGCAATTTACTAATATCAAAAGAAAAATCCGCATCCAAAATAGATTTTACAGTATGTATATGTAAATCAATTGCTTTCATTTTTCACTTCCTTACTACAAAAAAACACCAATACAAAAACTTATAAAATATAAGCCTGTACTAGCACTTTTTCTTTTATATAACCATTATATCATAATTCTTTTAAATATTATTATAAAAATGACACAGTGACACATTGTTTGTGAGTACCCCACACACATTTATAGTGTCATAGTGTCATTACAAATTATTTTTTCTTTTTTAATACATGTTTATCATCACAAATATTAAATCTTTCTTCATCTATTTTAATATAATTGCCTAAAACTACTGCATCTAGAAAAGACTTAATATCTTCTTCAATATTTTCACCTTTTACTCCCATTTGTTCTGGCCAATTAATAAAGATGTTATTTTCATCAATACCTAAAATTTTCTTAATTTCATCAGTTGGCATACATCTACCATAACCACTTGTCCATTGTCTATCTAAACCTTTAGTTGTTTCTGTTACCCTAAATATTATTCTTCTTAAAAATGATGGATTACAAAAAGCAAAATAAAATTTTTGTAGGTTAATTCTTTCTCCTGGAGATTTTAATATTATATCAGTAAATAATATTTGATTCCCTGTTTTTGATATTTCATAAAATCTTAAATCAACTCTATAACCAAGACTATCAAAGAAATCTATTAGAGAAAGTGTTAATAATCCGTTGATAAATATCTGATTTTGTGTGGTCATCCACGGATAACTACAATTATAATTGATTGTTATAATATTTTGTGGATTATTATCGTCATATACTTTTCTCATAGATAATGGCAAATTGTTTATAGCATTAACTACATTTGGAACACTACCACAAATATAATTATGATAAGTTTTTTTCTTAGCAATATAAGGAAAATACTTATCGATTTGTTTCTTTTGAGCTAAAAATTTGTCAAAGTCTTCATACCAACCATTTTCAAATAATTGTAATGCTTCATCAAATGACTTTGTTTTAGTCCACTCAATATATCCATCAGAAGTTTTATGAGATGCTAACTCTCTACTTGCGAATGCCAGTGATGTTTTAGCACTTTTAAGATAAGAAATTAAATCTTGTCTATTTTTAAATTTTTGTTCAAAAAAATCGTATCCATTATTAGAATAAATATTACTTATCATAATTTATGCCTTCTTTAATACCATTTTTTTAAATCCTTCTGAATAAATAGATGGTTCAATTCCTTCATCATCAAATCTTTGAGATATAATTTTCATATCTTCAAAATCTAATTCTTTAATTATTGTATATAACAAGATTTGTTCAGTTGTAAATCCTGCTTCTTTTAGTTTACTTGCATAGTCAATATTTCTTGTAGTAACAGTATGTCTAATTCCACAGTCACTTATAATTCTTCTAAAATTCCAAAAGAATTGTAATAATTCGTCATCACTAATTATTGACTTTTCTATTTTAGGATCATAATCAAAATAAATTTGAATAAATCTATCTAATGATGCAGAATCCAATTCGCTTCTTCCACAATACATTCTGTTTGCACCATTTCCCCAAGTATTAGCAGCAGCAATTATTCTAAAGTTAGGATGAGCTTGTGTATATTTACCATCTTCAAATGCCATATAAATATTTCCATTTGTTGTTGCACCAATTGCAGAATTTAATGATAATAATGCTGATGGATGACTGTTATCAATTTCATCTAAAAAGAATAATCCACCATCTTTAAATGCTTTGTAAAATTGAGTTTCTTTGTACTTTCCATGTGCATCAGTAAATCCTAATAATTTGTATTCTTCACTTGCATTATTTGTATAATACATTGGCATATCTAGTGCTTTTGCTACTTGTCCAGCACAAACTGATTTACCAGAACCAGTTGGACCAATTAGCATAACTGGTAATCCAATTCTTATTAACTTATATATTGTTTCAAATTCTTGATGATATAATTCTTTTTCTAATGTCTTTTCTAATGTACCATTATGATATATTTCAATAGCTCTAGGTCTAACATCTTCTATTTCAATTCTTTTTGTTGCTTCAGATACAATTTCATTAATAACTCTTTTTTTTGTGTTCTCTATAAAATCAGCCAACTCATATGCTTCATGTGCATAACCTTTTATAATATCTTTTTGTCCTTCTATCATTGCATCAGTTTTTTCAGTTGCTTTTTTAATTAAGTTTTCTTTATCTTCGGCAAGAGATTGAATTATTTCTCTACGAATATTATCTCTAAATTGTTTGATATCATCTAAATCTCTTAAGTAAGTTTCCATAGTTTTACTTATACTTTCTACGAAACCTTTAATTTTGCTTTTAGCTAATATCCTATTAGTTAATGTATTTATATTAGTTTCTAAATCAACTCTTGACTCTATTTTTTGACTAATATCTCTTGCTTCTTGTTTAATTATTTTTTGTAGTTCTTCTCTTATTACTTGTTCTATGTAAATTCCAAGTTCTAATTTTTCATCATCTGTTAAATTTACCATTATTTTTTACCCCCTAAAACTAATTTCTTGCTATTTTCACTTTCAAATTTTTTAATATATTCTTTAAAGTTATCAACATAAAAAGTTGCATCAAAAGGAATATCAAAATATTCTAATATCATTTCAAAATTAATGTGTTTTATATTTAATAAAAATTTACTTACAAATTCTAAATATTCTTCTTTTTGTTTTCTATCAAAATTATCATATACATTGGCTAATGATATTCCTATTGGATAACTAATTAGTTTATATAACTCATCTCTTAATTCTTCAACTTCTCGTACAAAAGAATGATATTTATAATCATCATATTTGTGATTTTTAACTATTTTTGCAGTAGTATTATCTAATGCAGTTTGTTTTCTTATATACTCTGGTAATAATGTCTTAATTTTTCCTAAGCAATTCACTGCATTTTTAATGTTTAATAATTCAAATTGTTGTGCATAAATATCAAATCCAAAATCATTAACATATCTTTCTAAACACAATCTTCCAAACAATATTGATATTGTTTCATCATATATGGTATTAGAATGTAAATGTCTTTCATTATTAACTTTGGTAAAAGACTTTATTCCATGTCCTAGCTCGTGAGAAGTTGCTAATATATCCATACCATTTCCAATATATGGAACATTAATTACAACATTTTTAGTAACTCCTGAAGCCACTTCACTTATACAAACTGATTTTTCAACATCATAATCATGAATAAATTTAATTTTATCTTTTAACATCTTCAGATATGCTAAATATAGTCTTACATCTATACCTTTTAACATATTACCTATATACTTAATTCCAATATCATTTGTTAAGAATCTACTATACATAGGTAATTCAATTTTAGAAGGTAAATCATCAATTACAATATCTGAATTACTAAAAGTATTTATAAACTCTTTTTCCCTTTCTTGCATTCCGTCCATAATAACCCCCATCAAATTGTTTTATATAATATCATAAAAACACGATTTTTGCAAAAAAATTAGTAATTTTAATTATAATATCTAATTTACATTTATTAAAACACTAAAAAAGCAGATTTTTACATCGGCTTAAGTGATTTGTTTAGGTTTTTTTACTTATTTAATACAGCATAACAATAATCATATACATATAAATTCTTATTAATTTTTTTATTGATAACTTTATCTTTAAAATCGGTTTCAAAGATATTAAATAGCATTTCTATTGAGAAATTTTTCTTTTCTTTTTCAGTGAGTTCTAAATGCTTGGCTGAAAGAAATAGTAAGTTTTTATATTTAGCAAAATTAACAATAGTTTTACTATAACTTGGATCAAGTTTGTTTAAAACTTCTTTTAATAATATAATCATATCTTTAATATTAAAATTAATATCAAAATTCTTATTTTCTAACAGATATATTGTCAATCTAACTTTATCAATATTACTTAAATCATCATACATATCAATTAAATCCATTACCCTTTCTGTATTATTATCTAATAACATAAATATTCTCCTTTCTTTTGCGCCATTTAAAGTATTAATTATTTATACAGATAAGTGATTAAGACTTAACTAAAAACTCAAATATAAGCATTTAAATATGGTTTAATCACAAGTATCTGTTTAACTATTTATCACTCTGCAAATCAAAAAAGTCAAGAGTATAATTTAAAAAAAATAAAATGACCAAATTGTTTTTAATAATTTAGCCATTAATTTTTTATGTTTTTTCATAAAACAAATTTTTTTGATTTTTCGTTTTATATTTTTTTATAGAACGAATTTTTTTGATTTTTCGTTTTATAATTTTTTTAAGAACATTTTTAAAAACTTTTTCGTTTTATAAATTATTCTGATAAGAATATCTCTACATATTCAGAAAATACAAAAATTTGATTTCTACTATAACCAGTTGTTTCTTGTATTATATTAGCAGATTTCAATTCGTTTATAACACCATTAACTGTGGATTCTGGCATTTTTAATGCTTCAGATATCTTTTTTCTTGTTGAATATGGTTCATCATAGAAATAATCAATTATTTTTTTAGCATTATCATATTTAACTTTTAGATCTGTTATTTGAGTATCTACTTTTTTAGTAAGTTCAACAACTTTTTTAAATTTTTCTTTTGCGATTTTAGCTGTTTCTATTATTCCCTCTAAAAAGAATTTTATCCATCCAATAATATCATTTTTAACTCTTACATCATTTAATTTTTGATAATATAAGTCTCTATTTTTTTCAAAAAAGAATGATATATATAAACATGGATTATCTAAATATTTTTTGCTTTGTAGATATAAAGGAATTAATAATCGACCAATTCTTCCATTGCCGTCCAAAAATGGATGTATTGACTCAAATTGATAATGAATTATTGCTATTTTTACTAAATCTGGTGTATCAATTTCTTCATTATTAATAAATAATTCTAAATCTTTTAAGCAATCTGCAACATCTTCTACTAATGGTGGAACATAAGCAGCGGTTGATGGCATTGTTCCTCCAATCCAATTTTGAGATATTCTAAATTCTCCTGGTGTCTTTTTTTCTCCTCTAACACCATTTAATAATATTCTATGTATATCTCTAATTAATCTATTACATACTGGAAAACCATTATTAATTCTATCTATGCCATAATTAGTTGCTTTAACATAATTTTGAACTTCTTCCCAATCATCTCTTTTTTCTGGATTTATATCTTGTAAATCTGATAAATCTTCTTCAATAGTTGTTTTAGTTCCTTCAATTTTACTAGATTTATTTGCTTCAATTTTTACGTGCATTTTAATATATAAATCAACATTAGGAAGTAATAATGAATAAGCATTTAATTCTCCAATTTGTCTATTTGCTTCAGCAAGTAAAGAATCTAATTTTGTATCATCCCAACCCCAATTATAATTTATATTGCTTGGTAAAAATGCTTTATATCCATTTCCTTGCTTATATTCTCCAGCTTTATAATTTTCTAATTTCATAAGTGTTCTCCTTTCATTCTAATTTCTACCTGGTAATTTACTATAATCATATTTATCCATAATAGGATCCATCATTTTTTGCGCTTCAGTTAATTCTTTTATAACTTGATCTAAAGTAAATCCTTCTTTTCCTTCTTTAATCCACTTTAATTTTTCGGTTGCATCAAACAATTTAAATCCAACTTCTCTTGCTTTATCTCTTTTTTTAGAATCAAAAGTTAATAAATTAGTTTCCGATTCTTTATATTGTTCAAGCAGTTCTTTTAAATCTTTGCTTGATTGATCATAATATCTATCTTTAAGTTTATTTTTATTAAAATATAAGCTCATTTCATCATATCCTGCAGCTTTTAATAGTTTTTGTAAAGACATATCCAATGTTTCAGCAATCTTTCGGAGATCATCGATATCTGCTTTTTTTATTTTACCATTAATTAAATCATTTAAGGTACTCCTACTAATACCAGTTTGTTTAGCTAATTCTCTTTGAGAAATACCTTTTTCTACTCTTGCAGTTTCAATCAAAATCTTAAGTTCAACTGAGTTCATTTAATCACTTCTTTCATCCTTTTTTCTCTTTGTAATTTAATTCTAGCACATTTTTATCATTTTGTCTAGTTTTTCGGTCAAAAAGTATTGACAACATTTTCGGACAGTGTTATATTAAAATTGTCCTAGATATCGGACAAACAAAAAGAAAGGAGGAATTAGAATGAAATTATTCAAAAAAGAAACAACTAATGATTATGTATTACCTAAAGATTTATCAGTAAGTGCTATAGGTATGCTTAATAGTCTATTAGTAAAATCTAATGAAGAACTGGCTAATATTGACCTCTACTCTCTTAGTAATGATAGTAGAAAAGATGTTGTCCTAGCATTTAGAGAATTAAGAAAAAAGAAATATATTATTTATAGTTCTTTAGATGATATATATTATATTTATATATCACCACAAAAAAATTAAAGAAAGGAGGAAAAAGCATGAATGCAGAAGAAACATTAAATTTAATAGCCAAACAATGGTGCACCCTAGAAGATATTATGAAATTAGGACATCTAGGAAGAAATTCTGCACTAAAGGCTAAAAAGAAGATAAAAGAAAAACTTGAAAAGCAAGGTTATCTTATTCCAAAGTCTGTTGTTCCAACTAAAGAAGTTGTAGCATTCTTTGATATTGATATACCTTATCTAGAATCTAGAGTTTCTAGTAAAGAATTAATTAAAAAAATGTAAGAGGAGGATACAAATGAAACAATTAAATGATATTAAAAGCATAAAAAAAGATATCATCGTCGAAAACCTAATGATATCAAATGGAGTTTATCTACTTGTATCTCATCCTAAGGTTGGCA
>CANQIV010000039.1 GCA_947624135.1 uncultured Bacilli bacterium
TATATTTTTATTAGTTTATTAAAAAAACTGTTAAAATCAAAAAAAATTGAAAAAATTTTTATTTTTCAATTTTTTATTAAAATTTTAATATCACAAAAAAAGCACTAATTTAAGTGCTTATTCATCAAATAAATCAAAATATTCTCCACTATCTAAATAAAGTATTCCTTTTTGATTTTCAAAAACCTCTAATATATCGATATATTTATTTATTTTTAAAAACTTGTAAATTGTAAGATAGACATAATTTCCATCATTCATAAGTATAAAAAATCTTTCATTATCTACATCATTAGGTTTATATTCTATTTCAGACATTCTATATAAAATATCTTTATTTACACTCTGCAATTGTTTTAATAATTTATCATATATTTTATTTGGTATTTTATTTATTATAGTTGGAACTAATAATTTATCTTTTACTTTAGTTCCATCATATAATATAGTTTTATTTTCAGGTAAATAATAGAATAATGGATAATTTTCTTCTATTTTTATATATACTTTTTTTAATCCTTTTTTTTCTACTTTAGCTGATATTATATAATCACTTTTATTTAATCTTTTTTTTATTTTATATGACATATTATTTATACTATTTGGATAGTTTTTAAGACCAGCAATATCAATTATTTCTTGATCTGATAGGTATTCATTTCCAGAAATATATATATTAGTTATATTTACATTTAATATTTTATATATAATAAAAGAAACTAAAAAAACAATTATTAAAGCTATTAAAACTCTTTTAATATTTAATTTTCTTTTTGTTTTTTTTGTCCTCTTATTTTTTTTATTCATATATTCACCTATTCTACAAATTCTTGTTCTATTTTTAAATCAATATTGTATTTATTTTTTACTTCGCTTTTTATTTTCATTATTAATTTTTTTACATCTTCTCCTGTAGCATTACCAGTATTTATTATAAAGTTTGCATGTTTTTCACTAACTTTTGCTCCACCTATCATTTTACCTTTATAACCTATATCTTCTATAAGTTTGCCAGCAAAATTATCTTCAGGATTCCTAAAAACACTACCTGCTGATGGATATTCTAATGGTTGAGTTTCTAATCTTCTGCTTTTTCTTTCTGTAATTAAATTCATTATTTCTTCTGTATTACCATACGATAAAACTAGTGTTGCTTCTAAACATATATAGTCTTTATTTTTTTGTAAAAAAGATGTTCTATAATGGAAATCTAAGTCCTTATTAGTAAGTTTTTTTATTTCAAAATTTGGAGTTAATACTTTAACACTTTCAACTATATATCCCATATCACTTTTATAAGCACCAGCATTCATAAAAATAGCTCCACCAATTGTTCCAGGTATTCCAGCTGCGAATTCAAGTCCACTAAGACCAAGTCTTGATACTCTAAGCGCTAATTTATTTAACATGTATCCAGCACCCACTATTATTTTATTTCCTGATATTGTTAAATTATTAAAATTATCTAATTTTATTATAACTCCATCATATCCAGAATCATTAAAAATAACATTAGAACCATTACCTAAAATTTTATATTTTATATTTTTATCTTTTAAATATTTTAACAAATTTATTAATGAATTCTCGTCATCTGGAATACAAACACAAATAACTTTTCCACCAACTTTATATGTCGTATAATCTTTCATTAATACGTTTTCAATTACTTTACCTATGTGTAATTTCTTTATCTCTGAAATTATATTCATATTATTTCCTACCTAACATTTTTTTAATATTTTCATAAATAATAGTCGCACTATTAGTGGTGCGGAAACTATCTAAATTTTTCTTTATTTCATTTATTTTTTTATCATTATTTATAAGTTCATCTATTTTTTCTACTAATATATCATCTTTTAAATTTTTTTCTTCTATTATTAAAGCAGCATTTTTATTTACTAAGTCCATAGCATTTTTATATTGATGATTATTTGGTACATATGGGCTTGGAATTAATATTGATGGGATTTTAAGCGCAATTATCTCACTTAAAGTTGAAGCTCCTGCACGTGTAACCATTATATCTGTATTTTTTAGCATTCCTGACAAATTATCTATATAAGGAACTACTTTAATATTTTTTGGAAATTTATTTTTACTTATTTCTTCATAATCATTATTACCAGTAACATATAATATTTCATAATTTTTATCATTAAATAAATTCATAGAATTAACTAAAAATTTATTTACATTTGATGATCCTAAAGATCCCATTACTATTAATACTAATTTTTTGCTTTTTGAAAGATTAAATTTAGCTTTATCAATTGGAGGTTGTTTTATCGCACTTTCACTACAAGGATTACCAGTAAATATTGTTTTTTCTTTTGGAAATTCATTTATACTTGATTTAAATGATATACCTATTAAATCTACTTTGTTTGCAAGAGATAGATTTGCTTTACCTGCTACACTATTTTGTTCATGTATAAATGTTTTTATTTTAAGTGCATGAGCAGCTAATATTACTGGTACTGTTACGTAACCACCAACGCCTATTACTATATTAGGATTAAATTCTTTAATAATTTTTTTACATTTAATTCTACTTGTAATTAAACATTTTAAGGTTTTAAAGTTTTTTAATATATTTTTTCTATTAAATCCATATATTTCTATACTTTTAAAAGGAATATTATATTTAGGTACTATATCTTTTTCCATACGATTATGAGTACCTATATATAAGAATTCACTATTTGGTTCCATCTCTTTTATTTTATTAACTATAGCAAGAGCTGGATATATATGTCCACCTGTGCCTCCTGCACTTATGACTACTCTCATATAATCACATCCTTATTTATTATACCATAATTATATTCAAATTCAATAATTTATATAAATTAAAAAGAGCAAATTTATTATAATTTACTTTTTTTATTCGTAAGTCTTATGTTTAAGTAATTTTTTATTGTAAATTTGATTAAGTTTAAGTGATTGAATTAAAAAATTATCTTTATCTATATCTTCATCAAATATATAATCAATTAATTCAAATATGTTATGTTTATTATTTTGAATTTTATAAATAGTTTTTTCAATATCAAGTTCTTTTTTACTTGCTAATAAAAATTTAGTACAAAAATTTATATAATTTTGACATATTGCTTCATTAAGTGTTCCATTAGGTACTCTAAATTCTATTACATTATTTATATCAAATGATGTACTTTTAACTTTTATAAATGAAACATCGTTATTTTGGTTGAATAATGGTATATTGTAATTAGATATATCTTCTAAATTATTTCTTACATAATAAGATATTTTATCTATAATCCCTTTTTCTCTTTCTCTCACCTTTTTAAATTCTCCGCTGAAAAAACTATATATTTCATTTTCATATAGAGTCCACAATAATATAAAATTTAAATAATTTTCAATACTTTTAAATATATGTGCGCCTATATTTATATGTGTACCACATCTATAACTTACAATACCATTATGTTTTCTAATAAAATTTAATAATTCGCTTAATTTTTTCCAATTATCAATTGTATCAGTAAGTACTGGTGATTTTACTTCACCATTCATAATTTGGTTATTATAATACTCCATTATATCTACTTCAGTATCGTTATTCCAATCATTTAAATCTAGAATACAGTGTAAAAAATATGTCATATCGTAATTTAATATATTTTCATATTCTATTTCTATTCCAAATGTTATATTTTTATCTAAATTAAGAGTATCTCTATATTCTATAAATTTATTTTTTAAATCTTGCAATGATTTTATTTCTTCTTTCATATTTTTAAAATCCGCTTCTTTTAAATAATTTTTCTAAATCACTTATTGAATAATATATAACAGTAGGCCTACCATGAGGACAATTGAATGGATTTTTACATTTCCTTAAATCATCTATTAAGTTTTGCATTTCATCAGTTGTAATAGATGTATTTGCTTTAATTGACATTTTACAAGCCATAGTAGCCGCTAAATGATCATTAAACTTATCTATATCAAAATTTTTTTCTTTTTCTATTACAAGTTCTAATATTTTTTTAATTGATTCATCTTCACATCCTTTAAATAACCATGTTGGGTGCGCTTTTACTATAACTGAATTAATACCAAATTCTTCTATGTCAAAATTCATATCTCTTAAAAATTCAAAATTTTCTTTTAAAATTATATATTCTGAATTAGTATATTCTAGTGTTAATGGGAACATCATTGGTACACTTATTTTTTCTCTTTTCTTTAATTTATCTTTAACCATTTCATAATTTATACGTTCTTTTGCTGCATGTTGGTCAATTATATACATACCAATTTCATTTTGACATATTATATATGTACCATGAACAAGCCCAACTGGATACATAATAGGTAATTTTTCTTCTACGTCATCATGTATTTCTATATCATTATTTTCTATATCAGATGCGTTACTTAATTTTTCATTTTCATATACATTACTTAATTTTTCATCTGTTGTTAAACTAGAATTAATTATATATTCTTCTTCTGGTTCACTTACAATAGGTATATCAAAATTTAAATTTATTTCTTCATATGTTTTCTTTTCTTTGGGTGTTGTTGATTCTATATGTGGTATTAATGTTTTTTCTTTTAGTTTTTCTTTTATAGTGTCAGTAACTAGGCTTAATAAATCTTCCATATTTCCAAATTTAATATCCATTTTAGTAGGGTGTATATTTACATCTACTAAAGATGTATCTACATCTATATTAAGTACTACAACTGGATAATAATTATCTGGCTTATAAGAGTGATATGCATCATTAATTGTACGATTAAGTTCTGTATTTCTTACAACTCTTCCATTTACTATTGTTATAATACTATTTCTATTTGATTTATATACCTCTGGTAAACTTATATATCCATTAATAGAGTAATCGTTATTTTCTTTTGATATTTCAATCATCTTTTTAGCAATATTTATACCAAATATATTTTTTATGCATTTAAGTAAATTACCACTACCATCTGTTTTAAGTAACTCTTTTGAATCATTTGTAACTGTAAATCTAATATTAGGATATGAAAGAGCTATTTTATTCATATAATCTGTTATACTTGAAAGTTCTGTATATAGACTTTTTAAATGTTTAAGTCTAGCTGGGGTGTTGTAAAATAAGTCTTTAACGCACATTATTGTTCCTTTTCTCGCATCGCTATTTTGAACGTTATATACTTTACCACCTTTAATATTTACTTTAGTTCCTACATCTCCAGTTGATGTTATTAGTTCTACATCAGATACTGATGCGATAGACGCTAAAGCTTCACCCCTAAATCCTAAAGTATGTATACGATATAAATCATCTTCATCTATAATTTTACTTGTGGCATGTCTATTAAAAGCCATAACTGCATCTTCTTTATCCATACCTTTTCCATTGTCTGTTACTTTAATTTCTTTAATACCTGATTCTACTAAATCTACTTTAATTTCTGTAGAATCAGCATCTATACTATTTTCTACTAGTTCTTTTACTACTGATGAACATCTTTCAACTACCTCACCAGCAGCTATTTTATTGGATAATATTTCATCCATTATCTTTATTACTGACATATAACCACCAATTATATTATATAATAAATATTGATTTAAAACTAGTTAATTTGACAAATTATAGAATAAAATGTATTATACTAGTAATTTGAAGGAGTATTTATATGCAAGAAAAAATGAGATTAACTGATATAGAAAATTTATTTAAAAATATAAAAGAAATTATAAATTATTTTGAAATTACTAAATATAAAAATAGAAGATTTAGATTATTTTTAGGTAATGGTGATAGATTAAATTTTTATATACCTAATGAATCTATCGCACATTTGTTAGGTGTAAATACTAATTACTTAATTAGTACAGGAAGATTTAATTCCACTAATTCATTCGAATTATTAAAAGAATTAAGTGAAAATCCATATAGAATTTATAAATTAGAAAATGAACATCACATAGATTATAATTTATTATTCTCACCATATATTTTAGATAAGGTTGAAAGTTTTAAACGAAATATAAAATTGGATATAAATGAAATACAATTTATATGTAAATATGATAGTAATAGAGTTCATTTTGCTGGTGAAATATCAGAAAAATTTGATTATGCCATAATTAAAAAATATTTAGATGAAAAAATAGGTGTTTTATGTATAGTAAAAAATGATGACTTATATGTTCCAATGTCAAATCAAATATATAATAATATTGATGAAGCTAAAGATACACTTGAAAAATATTTAAGACATCAAGAAATCACTATTATAAATGGTATTAACTCTTGTAATATTGAAACTGATTATGACACTACTGTAAATCCTAGTATTAGTACTAAAAGTGAAAAAATTACGTATATGAAAAGATATAAAAATATATTTAATTATAGTATAGATTTATCAGGTGATTATCAATATGCGATTGGAGTAATAAAAAGAAATAAAAACAATCAATATGAAACTAACGACGCTATAAACAATATTATAATTTCAATTAAAAATGGTGAATTGATAAATTCTGAAATTACGGAAGATGAAAATCTAATAAAAATAATTAATAGTTATAATGATCATTTAACTAATTCTATAGTAGATAAAAATGTTTCAAAAAAATATACAAATATTTTAGAAGAATTAGATTATTTTAAATCTGAATGTGAAAAACTTAAATTAAAAAATGAAGATCTATCGCTTAAAAATAATTCTTTAACTGATGAAATAAATCAATTAAAGAAAGAAAATGATGATTATTTAGATAGAGAAAGTAAAATATTAAAAATATTAAAAAAGCCAGAAATTTAATTCTGGCTATATTATTTCATTTTTTATATTAGGATTTTTTAATACATCTACTAACTTTTCTATTTCATCAGTTGTATTATAAAAATATAAACTTATTCTACAAGTATTTTTAATACCAAGTTCATCTTTTAATATTTTAGCGCAATGATTACCGGCTCTTACACATATGTTATATTTATTTAAATATATTGCAAGATCTTGAGCAAAAATATCTTTAATGTTAAAAGTTATTATGGAACTTTCACTTGTTTCATTATAAATTATTATATTTGGAACCTCTTTTAATTTTTCTATTGCATATTTTCTCAAATTTTTTTCATATTCTTCTATTTTTTTTATTCCTATTCTAGATAAATAATTTATAACACTACCAAATGCGATTACATCAGCTATATTAGGAGTACCTGCTTCAAGTAAGTATGGAATTTCTTTATATTCACGATTTCCATCAAATTCAAATGATGCGTTCATCCCACCACCAAATATTATTGGATTTATATCGTTAATTAAATCTTTTTTTATATATAATACTCCAAGTCCTGTTGGGCCACACATTTTATGTGCGGAAAAAGCTAAAAAATCCATATCTAATTCTTTTACATCAATATGAGTATGTGGTACTGATTGAGCGCCATCTATTACTACTTTTATTCCATATTGGTGCGCTAAAGATATTATTTCTTTTATAGGTCTAACATCACCTACTACGTTTGTTACATGGGCTAAACTTATTACTTTAGTATTTGGTGTTATTGCTTGTTTAACGCTATCTAAAGTTACTTTTAAATGTTCATCTAATTTAATATAATTTACTTTAATACCAATATCTTCACTAAGTTCAAACCAAGGGAGTACATTTGATGCATGTTCTGCTTTAGTTATTAGTATTTCATCACCTTTTTTTAAATGTTTTTTAAAGTATCCAAAAATTATTTTATTTAATGAATCGGTCGCATTGTTTGTAAATACTATTTGTTTCATATCTTCTGCACCAATAAATTTTTTTACTAATTCCCTAGTATTTTCATACATCATATCTACTTTAAGACTTATATCGTAATCTCCTCTATGAGCATTAGCGCTATAATTATTATAATAATCACTTATACTTTCACTTAGTATACGAGGCTTTAAAGTAGTCGCACCATTATCAAAATAAATTATATCTTTATCTAACATATTAAAATCTTCTCTATTCATATTCACCTCCAGTAATGATCAATATTTTTATTTATTTCTTTAAAAATCTTTTTATCTTCAACACCACTTGTTAAAAAACCATTAATTAAAAGTTTTAAAGCAGTATTATAATCTAATCCTCTGCTTTGCAAATAGAACATTTCTTCCTCACTAAATTTACCAATGAGTGCGGAATGATTTGCTTCTACATCATTTGTATCTATGTAAAGATTTGGCTTTATTTCACACTTATTATCAGTTAAATTTATTATTCTATTATTCTGACTTACTATACATCCTGTAATATTTTTAGGAACAAATGAAGATACTTGATATATAATTTCACCTTTTTTTATACATACTCCATTATTTTTTATATTGCTTATAGTATTTTTGCAATTATGAAAAATATTATAATCATAAATTT
The DNA here is from genome assembly GCA_947624135.1 of uncultured Bacilli bacterium. Lineage (GTDB taxonomy): Bacteria > Bacillota_I > Bacilli_A > RF39 > UBA660 > UMGS1613. The sequence goes on from CANQIV010000039.1 coordinate 8,417, forward strand.
CTTTGTTATTACTTATAGTTTTAAAATTATAATTTATTTCAGAATTTAAGCCATTTAAATTAACTACTACCATTTCTTTTATAGTATCTACATTTTGAAATTTAACTGCATTTAATAAACTTTTTTCATCTAAGTTATATGTATATTTTATTTTTCCAATTTTCCCTTTAGTTAATATATTTAAATTTAATTTAACATTATTTTTTATATTTATATTAAAACTTAATCTAGTTTCTTCTTTTAAATTTATTTCTATATATAAATCGCTATCTTTGTTTATATTTAATTTAATTTCATTTATACCAAATAAACAATTTTGTTCATAGTAATCTATATTTATATTTTTATTTATATCTATAGTATCTAATTTATCATTAACTATTTTTATTTTATTCATGATTTATATTTCCTCTTATGTTACATGCACTAGTTAAGTTGTTTTTTTTGATATTTATATTTTCAAATCCTGTTTTTTCTATTTGTTTAGCTAAAGTATAATCTCCTGTTTTTACTATTTTTCCATCTTGAATTATATGAATATATGTAGGTTTAATATAGTCAAGTAATTTATCGTGATGAGTAATAATTAACATACTTGATTTATATTCTTTAAAATAATCCATAACGCTATTTCCAACTAATTTTAAACTATCTACATCAAGTCCAGAATCAATTTCATCAAGCATAACAAAGGTAGGTTTTAATATATACATTTGAAGAATTTCGTTTTTCTTTCTTTCACCGCCACTAAATCCTTGATTAATTCCTCTATGTATCATGTCACTTTTCATTTGTAATTTTTCTATATTTTTATCTAATTCTTTTATAAATTCAAATAATTTAAAATTTTCTTTTTCTCTTACGCTTCTTGCGCTTCTTAAAAAATCTGCGTTAGTAACACCTTCTATTTCAATTGGTAATTGCATTCCTAAAAATATACCAAGTCTACTCCTTTCATCTACGCTCATATTGTTTATTAATTTATCATTGTAATATATACTACCACTTTCTATTTTATAATTTGAATCTCCCATTATAACTTTAGTAAGTGTACTTTTACCTATTCCATTTGGACCCATTAATACATGTATTTCTCCGGGATTTATTGTTAAATCAAAGTCTTTTAATATTATTTTACCTTCAACTGATACTGTTAATTTTTCAATTTTTAATGTGTTCATACCCTCATCTCCGTTAATATTATACTAAAAAAGGATAGAAAAATCTATCTTATTTTATATCAATTACTTATTAATCTTTATGACTGGTCTAATTCCTCTATCTGATGTATTAGCTTCCGGGTTTCCTAAAAATCCTTGGAAATTAATATGCCATACAGAATGTTTAGTTGTCAATTGTGGTGAGGTCCAATAACCTAAAACCTTATTATTACTATCTTCTATTTTACAACCATAGGATGCGCAACCATTTGTATAATCATATAACCAATAATATTTACTTTTATTTGTGAGATTTGCAACTTGTTTTTGTGGAGAATCAATTCCTGAATCAAAGTAAAACCAATCAGTATATAATGCATCACTTGCCTTGAAATTTGTATGTCCTGTTGAAAGAGCTATTTCATCTGCTGTTATAAAACGTTTTTCAAGTATTGAAGAATTCCATTTACTTGTATCATCATTTAATTTATCACACGCTTCTTTACATACTGTATTATCATTACTAGAATTATATGGTGTTCCAACTGCAGTTGTATTATGATCTAATATCATGGTATAAGATGTACTATCTTCTAAATATGCATACCATTTCATACACCCTGATTTTGTTTCTGTATTGCTTACTGCATTTGTTTTATTACAATAATTTCCTGTTACTGGATTATAATATACTACCTTTTTTAAACCTAATGTATCGCTCGGTGGAGTTTCTACATATATTATAGTTTTTTCTTCAGATTCATTTCCAGCCTTATCTTTTACTCTTATTGTATGATTTCCTATTGTAGTAAAATTACATGTATTTGATGATTGCCATGCTCCATCACAACTATATTCATCTATATTACTTATACCTTCATCGCTTGCTGTTACTTTAGCAATTACATTTGATATTGATGTTCCACTTACATCTATTTTTGTTATAATTGGGTTTTCATTATCTATATTATTTATTGCTAGTGATTTTGATAATACTATTTCTTCTCCATCCATTAATACAGCTGTAAGTGTTCCATTTTTTGCTGGTATTTCTATTGTATTTTGATTTGTTGGTATAAATTCTTCCTCATCATTCCATCTATATTTACCAACTAATCCTTCTTCTTTTATTGTATACTTTATTGTTACTGTTCCTTCTTTTATATATTCATCATCTGGACTTAATTTTATATCTATACTACTTTCTGTTTTTAAAGTTTTTATTGTCTTTATTACCTCTTTTGTTAATCCTATTTTATTTTTTGCTGTTACTTTTATTGTATATTCTTTATCTATTTTTAATTTATCAAAAGTATGTGTATTTTCTTGCTTATTATTTACCTTTTCACTATAATCATTTGGTCCTGTTATTTCATAACTATAACTTGTTGGATATCCTTCTATTCTATCTACTGTTACTATTATACTTGTTGATGTTGAATTTAAATTTACATCTATTTTTAATTTATTTTTTACAAGTTCATCTATTGTTCCTTTAAGCACACTTAAATCATCTAGTGTTCCTTCCGCACTATATGTTCCATCGGTTACCTCCTTTAGTTCTATTTTTCCATCTGAATTTAAGAATACTTTTCCTGATAAGTTTTTTGAATCAAGAGGTAGTTTACTTATATCTATTTCTGTTCCCGGTTTAATATTTTTCTGTACTGCATAAAGCTCATAAGCGTGTTCCATATTTCCTAAGCTTATTTTAAATGCTTTATATTTTGAATCATTGATTACCCCTAGTATTATTGGGGTTGCGATTGCAGCAATTACAGCTAATATTACTATAACTGCTAAAAGTTCTATTAGGGTGAATGCCTTTACTTTTCTAGTGTAAAGTACCCCCCCCCCTACTCATATTTACTTGTTTTAGTTCTTTCATATTTTTCTTCCTTTCACTCTAATAGAAGTTTTTTCTTACTCTTCTATCTATATTAATGATATCACTTAATGTAGTTTTTTTCAAGACATAAAAAAATTAAGTATTAATTTTCACTTAATTCTTCTACCTCTTTTATTGTGATCCCTGTTACTTTTGATATAAATTCAATTGTTGAACCTTCTTTTAACATATTTTTTGCTATTTCAGTAGATTTTTGTCTATTTGCATCTTCTGTTGCTTTAGCTACTGCTTCTTCTTTTTCTATTTCGCTTTGCTTAATTGCAGTTTCTAATGCTTCTGCTATAGCTTCCTCTTTTTCTATTCTAGCTAACTCTCTTTGACGTAACTCATAATCATATGCTCCTATAACATCTTCTTCATTTACATACTTTTTATATTGTTTACCAATTTCTTCCAATTCTTCATCACCCTTAGTTATATACTCTACCTCTTCTTCGTTGTTCGCTCCAAGTAATCCTAATAATCTACTTAGACCATCTAATTCGTTTACACTATTAGT
>CANQIV010000040.1 GCA_947624135.1 uncultured Bacilli bacterium
AAAATCTCTTAAAGTCTTATAAAACATGGCTTTAGGAGATTTTTGACTTTCAAAACTGTCAAATTCAGGATTATATCTTATTTTTGCTATTTTGTGTTAATTTTAATATATTATATAAATTTTTATAAGTATTACTATTTTTTGATAATTTATTTATATCTTTAATAATTATGTTTTTGTTATTTTCATGCTTACTAAAACATTCAAAATATATATATTTTAACTTTTCTATATCGATATTTTTTAACTCTTTTTCTATAAATTTTTCATCATTAATTTCTTTTCTTGTTTTTAAAATAAATTTTTCTTTATTAACCACACTATAATTTATTTTCCTCTCTTTATATCTATTAATACTTTCTAATATTTCCAATTCTTCATCAATTTGTAGATATGATTTTTTGATACTATTACCTTTGTTATCGAATTCTATAGCTATTAAATTATTTTCGTCACAAAAAAGTGAACAATATTCTATTTTTTCATTAGTGTTCCAAATTTCAGTTTTCTTATATATATCGCTTAAAAAATCATCCTCTACTTTAATAGAATAGGAATTTAAATTTATAAAATCTTCATGTCCTAGTCTTATCATAGGCATTTTTTTTATATGAATTAATTTATCATTTTTATTCCACTCAAAAAAATCTATAAGAATATCGTTTAAATTTAAATAAATATCATATATATAATTCATTTTTTCCTCCTATTGTTATTGATAAAATCATAAGTAAAATACCAATTATAGTATTTAAACATTCAATTCTTCTAATAATAAAATTAACATATTCAAAAAAATTATACCCAATAGTAAATAGATTTAAATAACAAATAATATAAACACATCCAATAGTTGTAAGTCCAAATCCAATTAAAAATAAAAATATACGTAGTAACATAATACCACCTATTAAAATTTTATTAAATTTAAAAATTTATATTTATTATTTTTAAAAAATATTATATAATTAGATAGGTGATAAGAATGAACATTATAGATTTATTTAAATATATATTTTTAGGCTTTATACAAGGATTTACAGAGCCAATCCCTGTTTCATCTAGCGGGCATTTACTTATTTTTCAAAAATTAATTACAGATTTAAATGAAATAGACTTTGAAATACTTGCAACTTTAACAAATTTTGGTTCTTTACTTGCAATTATAATTTTGTTTAGAAAAGATATTGCAAACCTTTTTAAAGGATTCTTTGGATTTTTAAGTACTAAAAAAGAAAAATATAAAAGCGATTTTAACTATGCTCTTATGATAATACTTGCAACTATTCCTGCAGGAATTATGGGAATTATAGTAACAAAATTAGAATTGTTTGATAAATTAGAAGAAAATATAAAATTTGTTGGATTAACCTTAATTATAACTGCAGTTTTGTTATTCTTAATTAGAAATCTTAAGGGTAAAAAAGATAAATCTGAAATAACATTTAAAGATGCAATAATAGTTGGATTATGGCAGGTAATTGCTTTACTTCCAGGTATTAGTAGGAGTGGTGCGACAATAGTAGGTGGTATGACAAGAAAATTTAAAAGAGAAACTGCATTTAATTTTTCATTCATATTATATATACCTATATCTATCGCAACCGCACTTTTAGGAATTAAAGATTTAATAACTAGTGATCTTAGTATAAATCTTTGGATTTATTACTTGAGTGCGACAGTAGTTGCTGGAATATTCACTTATTTTGCAACTATTTGGTTTAAAAATATCGTTAAAAAAGGAAAACTAATATATTTTTCAATATATTGTGTGATTGCTGGAACTCTTGTAATATTATTTTTAAAATAAAATATCTGAAAACGATATTTTTTTAATAATTTAATTCATTAATTAATGCGTAAAATTTAATAAATTTATATATTTATTTTTGATTTTATGGTATTATAGTACTTTGAGGAGTGATAATTTTGAGAACACTAACTGATCAGGAAATTGTAAGAAGAGAAAAAGTAGAAAATATAAAGAAATTAGGTATAGATCCATTTGGACAAAAGTTTGAAAGAACAGATTATGCGAAAGATATAAAAGAAAAATATAAAGATATAGAACACGATAAATTTGAAACAATGAATGATACTGCTACTGTTGCAGGAAGAATTATGTTCATAAGAAAAATGGGAAAAGCCTCATTCTTTTCAATACAAGATAAAACAGATAAAATACAAATATATATATCAATAAACGATGTTGGAGAAGAAGCTTATTCATTATTTAAAACAGCAGATATAGGAGATATAGTTGGAGTAAATGGTAAAATAATGAAGACTCAAACAGGTGAGGTAACTATTAAATGTTTAAAGTATACACATTTAGTTAAAGCACTTAGACCTCTTCCTGAAAAATTTCATGGATTAACTGATATAGAAGAAAGATATAGAAGACGTTATGTAGATTTAATTATGAATGAAGAATCTCGTAAAGTAGCGTTCACAAGACCTAAAATAATAAGATGTATCCAAAACTTTTTAGATAAAAAAGGATTTATTGAGGTAGAAACACCAATATTAACTACAATATTATCGGGTGCAGCAGCACGCCCTTTCACAACACACCATAACACTCAAAATCTTGATATGTATTTGCGCATCGCACTTGAACTTAATTTGAAAAGATTACTTGTAGGTGGAATGGAAAAAGTTTACGAAATTGGTAGAACATTTAGAAACGAAGGAATGGATCCTCAACACAATCCAGAATTTACAATGATGGAAGTATATGAAGCATATTCAGATTTAGAAGGTATGATGGATTTAACAGAAGAAATGTATCAGACCATAGCTAAAGAGGTATGCGGTAAAACTAAATTTAATTATTTAGGACATGAAATAGATTTATCTGGTAAATGGAAAAGAATTAGTATGGTAGATGCTATAAAAGAACAAGTTGGAATAGACTTTAGTAAAGAATATACAGTTGATGAAGCACTAAAACTTGCTAGTGAACATGGAATAGATGTACAAGAACATGAAAAAACAGTTGGACATATAATAAATTTATTTTTTGAAAAATATGTTGAAGAAACTTTAATAGAGCCTACATTCCTTTATGGACATCCAATAGAGATAAGTCCACTTACTAAGAAAAATCCAAATGATCCAAGATTTGTTGATAGATTTGAGTTATTTATATCAGGTCATGAATGCGCAAACGCATATACAGAATTAAATGATCCAATTGATCAACTTGAAAGATTTGAAGAACAATTAAAAGAAAAGAATTTAGGAAATGAAGAAGCAAATGATATAGATATGGATTTTGTAGAAGCTCTTGAATATGGTATGCCTCCAAGTGGTGGTATAGGATTTGGAATAGATAGATTATGTATGTTATTTACAGAGTCAGAATCAATTCGTGATGTAATATTATTCCCTACAATGAAAGAGAAAAAATAATGAATTTATATGTAGTAAGACATGGTAAAACAATTTGGAATGATGAAGGAAAAGTTCAAGGTATAACAGATGTACCACTTACTGATGAGGGAAGAGCAGATGCAAAAAAATTGCAAGAACTAGTAAAAAATTTGAATATAGATGTAGTTATCTCAAGCCCACTTTCTAGAGCAAGAGAAACAGCTAAAATATTGGTCGATTCTAAACTCCCTATAAACACAGATGATAGAATAAAAGAAAGAGATTGGGGAATGAATGAAGGTGCTGATATAACATCAGTAGATAAATGGGATTGTTGGGACGTAATATTGAATACTAAAGTACAAAATATTGAATGCATACAAGATTTTATGTATAGAGTATCAGATTTTATAGAAGATATAAAAACTAGATATAAAGATAAAAATGTACTTGTAGTAACTCATAGTGCGGTTAGTAGAGTAATTTATTATTTACTTGAAAAAATCCCTGATGATTACAATTTATCAAGAATAAATATACCAAATTTAAGAATAATTGAATATAAATTATAAATATAGAAAAGGAGAAATTTATGAAAATATTATGTGTAAATGCAGGTAGCTCATCATTAAAATTTCAAGTATATGAAATGCCTGATGAAAAAGTTTTAATTAATGGTTATATAGAAAAAATAGGACAAAAAGATTGCTTTTGGAATGTAAAAGTTAATGGTGAAAAAATAAAAAGTGAAAAATATTTAAAAAATCATAGTGAAGCAGCAGAGGTTTTAATAGAAGAATTATTAAAAAATAAAATAGTTGAAGATTTATCTGAAATAAAAGCTGTAGGTCATAGAGTGCTTCATGGTGGTGAAAAATACAAAGATTCAGTATTAATAACAGATGAGGTAATTAAAGATATAGAAAATTTAACTAAATTAGGTCCATTACATCATCCAGGTAATTTAGCAGGAATAAGAGCTATGCAAAAAGCATTTCCAGGAGTACCACAGGTAGCAGTTTTTGATACAGCATTCCATCAAACAATGCCAAAAGAAAACTTTATTTATCCAGTACCACTCGATTGGTATGAAAAATATGGTGTACGTAAATATGGATTTCATGGTACTAGTCACAAATATATAACTACTGAAATGAAAAAAAGATTAGGTAAAGAAGATATTAATTTAATAATTTGTCATGTAGGTAGTGGAGCTAGTATAGCTTGTATAAAGGATGGAAAGTGTTTTGATACAACTATGGGATTAACTCCTTTAGATGGACTTATGATGGGAACAAGATGTGGTTCAATAGATCCATCAATAATACAATATGTAATGCAAGAATCTGGAAAATCAATAGATGAAATAACAAATTCTTTAAATAAAGAAAGTGGATTCTATGGAATAGCTGGAGTTGCTGATTGTCGTGATGTTGAAAAACTCGCTAGTGAAGAAAATGAAAATGCAGTTCTTGCTATAAACATGTATGTTGATAGAATAGTTAAATATATAGCTGAATATTATATAAAATTACAAGGTAAAGTAGATAGTATAGTATTTACTGCAGGAATACTTGAAAATGGTTCATATATGAGAAAACTTGTTATAGAGCGTCTTGAACCACTTGGTGTAACTTTAAATGAAGAAATGAATGATAAAATAGCAAGCTTTAAAGAAATACATGAAGGAATTATAAGTGATCCTTATTCAAAAATAAATGTTATGGTTCTTCCTACTGATGAAGAGGTAATGATAGTAAAAGATACATTTAATATAGTAGTAAATCAATAATATAAAATATTTCGTTTCTTAAATTAAGGAACGATTTTTTTGTTAAAATTTATCAATCTATATGCATATTATACTTTTGTATCATTGAAAAAATTTACATAATATGCTATAATGAATAAGTCAAGAAGGTGTTAAAATGTTTCAAAAAATAAAAAAAGCATTTAAAAAAATAAAAGAATATATAAAAACTAATATACTAATGAGTACATTTATTATATCAGCTATAATTAATGAAGCTATATTAAGAGGATTTACAGTTCAAAATTTATATAATATAAAACCCCTTGTAGCTGACCTTACTGTACTTTTAATAATAACAGCTTTCGGATATTTTTTAAAACCTAAAAATCAATTTAAATATTTTATATCATGGAGTATATTGTTTACAGCTCTATGTATAATAAATTCAATATATTATAGTAATTACTTATCATTCGCATCAGTATCTTTAATTACTACAGCAAGTGAACTTGGTGGATATACAGATGCAGTATTTGAAAATATATTTGAAATTAAAGATTTAATATATTTATGGCAAATTTTTGCGCTCGTATTTGTTCATATACAATTAAAAAGGAAAAAATATTATGATAAAGTTAAAGAAATAGAAAATGGTAAAGTTAGATTTTTAAATACTGTAGTAGTTGCTTTAATAAGTCTTGGATTTTTTATTTCAATGTTAAAGCCAGTAGATGTAGGAAGACTTAATAAGCAATGGAATAGAAGTTATATAGTTATGGAATTTGGACTTTATACTTATCAGTTTAATGATTTATTCGCATCAATAAAAACAACAGTAAATGAAATGTTTGGTTATGATGAAGCATATAAAACATTTAGAGAGTATTACGAATCAAAAGAAACTACTGAAAGTAGTAATAAATATACTAATCTTTTTAAAGGTAAAAATGTATTAGTAATACATGGTGAGAGTATTCAAGCATTTACTATGAATCTTAAATTTAACGATAAAGAACTTACTCCAAATTTAAACGCACTAGCTAAAGAAGGTATCAATTTTTCTAACTTTTATGCGCAAGAAAGTGTAGGAAATAGTAGTGATAGTGAATTTACTTCATTAACATCGCAGCTTCCATCTAGCAGTGGGACAGTATTTATGAACTACTTTAATAGAGATTATGAAACAATTTTAAAATTACTTAAGGAACAAGGTTATTATACATTTAGTATGCACGCTAATATAGGTAATGCTTGGAATAGAAATATAACATATAAATATTTAGGTTATGACGATTTCTACTATTATACTAAAGATTATGAAATAGATGAAACAATAGGACTTGGCCTATCAGATAAATCATTCTTTAGACAATCTGTAGAAAAAATAAAAGATATAAATAACAATAATAAAAATTGGTATGGAACACTTATAATGCTTACTAATCATACTCCATTTAGTGATATAGGTGAACATTCAGATTATTCAGTAGATTATATTACAGAAGATGTTAATCCAGATACAGGAGAAATTGAAGAAATTACAAATAAATGGCTTGAAGGAACCAAAATGGGTAATTATCTAAAAAGTGTTCATTATGCAGATGAAGCTATAGGTGAATTAATAAGTGAACTTGAAGAATCTGGCTTACTTGATAATACTGTTATAGTATTATATGGAGATCATGATTCTAAACTTAAAAAATCAGAATTTAGAAAATTAATAAATAGTGAATATTATGAAGATGTATTGATTGATCCAAATGATACAGTTTCTGAAATAGATGAATTTACATATGAAATAAATAGATCAGTTCCATTCATTATTTGGTCTAAAGACATAAAGGATTCAAAATATACTACCGATGTAGACGAAGTTATGGGTATGATAGATGTAATGCCAACATTATCTAATATGTTAGGTGTAAAACCAAAATATGCATTAGGTAATGATATATTTAGTATAAAGGATAACGTAGTAGTATTCCCTAGCGGAAATTGGATAACAGATAAACTTTATTATAATAGTTCCAAAGGAACATTTAGACAACTTGATTTAGATACCTCAATTGATATAGATTATATAAATCATTATAATGAATATGCAGATACACTTATAAGTATATCTAATGGTATTATAGTCTACGATCTTATAAAAGCATACGAAACAGGTGAAGAACCTACAAAAGAGGAAATGCCACAGGTAGATTATTAAAAAAAATGAGATTATGTAAATAATCTTATTTTATTGTAGATTTAGATAACTAAATATGGTAGAATATAAATGGTGATACAATGAAAAAAAGTATTGAAGACTATGACTTATATAATAAAAAAATAATAATAAGAGTAGATTTTAATGTACCAATTAAAGATAATAAAATATTAGATGATAATAGAATAGTAAGCAGTCTTAAAACAATTAAATACGCTATTAAAAAAGGTGCTAAAGTAATACTTATGAGTCATTTAGGTAGAATTAAAGAAGAAAGTGATAAAAGTAAAAATAGTTTAGAACCTATCTCAATTAGATTAAGTGAACTTTTAAATCAAAAAGTATATTTTGTAAAAAATACTAGAGGTGAAGAGTTAGAAAAAGCTATTGATAATTTAAAAAATGGTGAAGTTCTTTTGATGGAAAATACTAGATTTGAAGATTTAAATAATAAAGGTGAATCTAGTAATGATATTAATTTAGGGAAATATTGGGCTTCTTTAGGAGATATATTTATAAATGATGCATTTGGTACGAGTCATAGATCTCATGCATCTAATGTAGGGATTGCATCTAATTTACCAAGTGGAGTAGGCTTTTTAATAGAAAAAGAATTAAATAGTTTTAAAATTTTAGATAATCCAAAAAGACCTTATACAGTAATACTTGGTGGTTCTAAAGTAGAAGATAAAATAGGTGTAATAGAAAATCTAGTAAAGGTTAGTGATTATATTCTAGTAGGAGGTGCGATGGCCTATACATTTTTAAAAACAATGGGATATAATGTAGGTTCATCACTAATAGATTATAATTCAATAGATTTTTGTACTAAAATTTTAAAACAATATAAAGACAAAATAATATTACCAGTTGACTCTATTTGTTCAAAAAAAATAGATGGAGAAATAGAAGAAAAAAATAATGATGAATTTGAAGATGATGATATTGGACTTGATATAGGTAGTAAAACAATAGAAAACTTTAAAAACATAATAGAAAAATCAAATACTATAGTTTGGAATGGACCATTAGGATATTTTGAAATAGATAAATATAGTAAAGGTACAAAAGAAATATTAAAGTCACTTGATAACAGCAAAATAGTAATAATCGGTGGTGGAGATACTGCAAGCGCTGCTATAAATTTTGGATACAAAGATAAATTTACACATATTTCGACAGGAGGAGGAGCATCTTTAGAACTTCTTGAAGGAAAGAAACTACCTGGAATAGAAGTAATAGATGATAAGTAATATGAAAAAAAAATCAAATATAATAATACTTATAATTATAACTTTAATAGTTTTATATTTTTCTTTAAAGGATAATTTCAGTGCTATAGTAAATCAAATATTCAAGATGAATATTTGGTATTTGTTAATTGCTTTTATTTTAGTAATATTATTTTGGATTTTTAGAAGCTATCCAATGTATACATTTTGTAAAAAAGTTAATAATGACTTTAAATATAGAGAATCGTTTCAGTTGACACTTAGAACACAATTTTTTAATGCTGTAACCCCTTTTTCAACTGGAGGACAACCATACCAAATATATTATTTAAAAAAATCTAAAATAGATTATGCTAGTTCAACAGGAATAGTAGTTGAAAACTTTATTGTTTATCAAATTGCGCTTGTTATATTAGGATTAATTTCATTAATAACAAATAAAATTTTTTCTATATTTACTAAAGTTCCCATACTTAGCAAATTAATCGCAATTGGTTTTATCATGAATACAATTGTTATAGTAATTATGTTTATGCTTGCTTTTTCAACTAAGATAAATAAATATCTAATAAATTTAGCAATTAAATTTTTAACCAAATTACATATAGTTAAAGATGAAGATAAAAAGATCAAAGAATGGCAAGAATACATAGATAGATTTCATAAAAGTTCAATATCTTTAATGAAAGATAAAAAAATGTTCATATCGAATATATTATATAATTTTTTAGCTCTTTGCTGTATGTATTTGGTACCACTATTTGTTATGTATTCAATGGGAGATTTTGATTCTTTTACACCCGGTATAGCAATCGTTACAAGTGCATATATACTAATTATCGGATCGTTTGTTCCAATTCCAGGTGGAAGTGGTGGACTTGAATATGGTTTTGTACAATTTTATGGTAACTTTGTTACAGGTAGTAAATTATCCGCTATGATGCTCGTATGGAGATTTATTACATATTATTTTGGTATGATAGTGGGTGCAATTTCACTTAATATGAGGAGAGTAAGAAAATGAGAATAGGTATATTTACAGATACATATCCACCATATATAAATGGTGTATCGACAAGTATAAAAATGCTTGAAAACGCATTGAGAAAAAAAGGTCATAAAGTATTTATAGTAACAGTAAATCCAGATTCAATGTCTTATAGTATAGAAGGAAATGGAAGAATAATACGAATACCGGGAATACCTACAGGAATATATGATTATAGACTTACAACATGTTATCCAATACGTGCGGTTAATAAAATAAAAAAATGGAATCTAGATGTTATACATACACAAACTGAATTTGGAATAGGTACATTTGCAAGAGTTATAGGAAAACAATTTAAAATACCAGTTGTACACACATATCATACGATGTATGAAGACTATATTCACTATATAACAAAAGGTTATTTTATGGGGCCAAGTAAAAAAATAGTAGAATATTTAACAAAATTTTATTGCGATAAAACAATAGAAGAGTTAATAGTACCTACTAAAAAAACATATGACTTATTTAAAGAAAAATATAAATATGATAGAAATGTACACATAATACCAACAGGTATAGAAATAGAAAGATTCTATAAAGAAAATATAAACAAAGATAAATTAGATAAAATTAGAATAACATTGAATTTAAAAAAAGATGACATAGTAATTTTATTTGTAGGTAGAATAGCATCCGAAAAAAGTGTAGATTTCTTAATAAATAATCATAAAGAATTAATAAAGAAAAATAAAAATTGTAAATTATTAATTGTAGGTGATGGACCAGATTTAGAAAAATATAAAAAACTTGCTTGTAAACATAAAATAGAAAACAATGTAATATTCACAGGTAAAGTTCCTTGGGAAGAGGTACCATTTTATTATAATTTAGCAGATATTTTTACAACTGCATCTCATACTGAAACACAAGGCCTTACAGTAATAGAAGCAATGGCTGCTAATTTACCCGTAGTAGCGCTCGATGATGAAAGTTTTAGAAATACAATTATACCAGAACTTACTGGATATTTATTTAAGAAAAAAAACGATTATATAAAATATATGTTAAAATTAATACAAGATAAAAATCTTAGGGAAACAATGGGTAATCAGGCTAGAATAAATTCTGAAATTTACTCATCTAAGTATTTTGCTGAAAGAGTTCTCGATGTATATAGGCTTGCTATAAGTAAAACAAACAATAACAAAAATAAAAGTTTTTTTTCAAGAGTAAAAGAAACTATAAAAGATGGATTTCATGGTAAATAAAATAAAAAATACAAAATTAGATAAAATTCGACAAAAAGAGACAAAATTAGATAAAATAATCTCTAGAAGCTTTATGTAGTATGTAGTATAATCAAATAGGATAGAAAAGGGAGATAATTATGGACAAAATAAAAGTTCTTATGATAGATGATAACATACAATTAATTGAAGCAGTAAAAGAATATTTTAAAGGTAGTAAAAAAGTAGAAATAACATCAGTTGCTTATGACGGAATAGAAGGTATAGAAAAAATAGAAAATGATTTATATGATGTAATAATTTTAGATTTAATTATGCCTAAAAAAGATGGATTATATGTATTAGAGGAAATGAAGAAGAAAAACTTAAATAAAAAAATTATAGTAGCGACTAGTTATAATACTCAAGAGGTAATAAAAGAAGTTTCAGATTATGGCGTAAATTATTATATATTAAAACCATTTGATTTTGACGACTTAGAAAAAAGAATATTAGAACTTTGTAATAAAAAAATTGAAAGTAAGAGTATAGATTTACATTATAATAATCTTCAAATAGCAATAACAAAAGTACTTCATGAACTAGGAATACCATCGCATATAAAAGGATATCAATATATAAGAGATGGAGTAAGTTTAGTTTTTGATAACCCTGATATGATAGGTGGAATTACTAAAGAATTATATCCAGAACTTGCTTCTAAATTTGATACAACTGTATCTAGAGTTGAAAGAGCGATTAGACATGCTATAGAAGTAAGTTGGAATAGAGGTAATTGGGATTTAATGACAGAAATATTTGGTAATAGTGTGGATATAGATAGAGCAAAACCAACTAATTCTGAATTTATAGTAACAGTTGCAGATAAACTTAGATTGGATTATCATAAAGTTTAAGTTATACAAAACATGTATAACTTTTTGTTAGATGAAGTAAAGTAAATGTTGGAAAAATTTAAGAGAAAATACAAGTTATACAATTAATTTGTATTTTTTTTACAT
>CANQIV010000041.1 GCA_947624135.1 uncultured Bacilli bacterium
TTACTTTATCACTTCAATTAGAATTTATTCAGCTTCTCATAGTCTATTAATTTATCTAAAATCATCACATGTCTTTTTATTTAGTTTTTATTACTTTTAAATATTCATTTTTTAATTTATCATATTCTGTTTTTGAAATTTCATTTTCTTTATATTTAATAAATTTTACTATTTTATTATTTTCATATATATACTCAGTTTTATATTTATAATAAACAGTTGAAGATAATGGTGGAATATCCAACGTTATATTATAAATAGTATATCTTATTAAATTATTTTGATCATTTTCAACAAAATTATTAATTATACTATTTTTACTATCAGTTATAAATCTGCTATTTGAATCGTAATAATAATTAATTTTTTCTATTATGTCTCCTTCAAAATTAGTAATTTCCATAGAATCTATACTTGATGCAAATAAAGGAACGTCTGTAGCATATCCATAATTAACACTCATAAAATTATAAGTTGGATAATATCCTAAATTTTTATAATAAATATTGTTAAACAAAATTTTAAAATTAAAAATTTCTTCATTAATTCCTATATTTTTTAATTTAAAAATTCTAGTAATTTTTTTTTCTCCAATATTTTTTATTTCTTTTACATAATCTATATTTTTTTCATTATAATATTCATATGTAATTGTATCATATATATCAGTATAATTATAATATTTAAAAACTTGTTTAATTTTATTATCATCATTGTAGAAAAACTTATATGTAATTACTGTCTTTTGAATACCATCACCACTAGGATTCATAATGTATTGAATGCTATCTATAATATCATTATCTTTATATGTTATAAAAATTTGTGTATTATCTTTTTGTTCTATAGATGTTATAAATCCTGCATCATTATATAAATAATTATATGAATCACTAGGATTACTTTTTGAAGTAATAGAAATCAAATTCCCCAATTCATTATAATTTGAAAATTCATTGTCACAATGTAATATATTATTTTCATTAATTTTACAAATAAACTCTATTATTTCATTGTCAACATTTTTTGATTTTATGTTTTTTTCACCACAACCTGATAAAATAATTAATATACTGATCAGAAAAAATACTTTTTTCATAGGCCCTCCTTAAAATATTTTTTTAAATTCTTTTTTAAAACTTAGATTGTAACATTTCGACCATTTCAAACAATAATCAATATTTTTTCATTAACATTGTAAATACTATATGCATGACACTAAATTTATTCTATCAATTATTTAATAAATATACAATGATTTTAAAATAGTTTTTATATTTTGCTTAAATATTATTTTGTTCATTATTCTTATCATTTGTTTCTATTAATTGCTTTAAAAAAATATTTTCATTCTTAACACTATCTAATAATATTTTATCATCTTTTTTATTAAAAGATTTTGCATTTTATTATAAATATCTAAAGATATTTTTTTCATATAAATCTTTATTAAATGACATTCTTAATTTTAATATGAGATACTCTTCGGTAATTCTTTGGTATCAGTATAAATCTGACTTTCATCAACAAATTCCAAGTATATTCTCCCTCTCATTATATAAAAAAGGTAATTATTCTATAATCGCCTTAATTCTTCTTACACCAGCACTACTAGCTTCTTCTTTTATTATTTTAAATTTACCTATTTCACTAGTATTTTTTACATGTGGTCCACCGCATAATTCTTTAGATATATCTCCAATTGTGTATACTGTTACAATATCTGGATATTTTTCAATAAACATGCATTCTGCACCGCTATTTATTGCTTCGTTTTTAGACATTTCTACGCATTTAACGTCTATTCCATCATTAATCCATTTATTTACAAGATTTTCTGCTTTTGTTTTTTCTTCATCTGTTAATTTATGATCACAACTGAAATCAAAACGCATTCTTTCATCTGTTATGTTGCTTCCTTTTTGATGTACATCCTTACCAATTACTTGTTTAAGTGCAGCATTAAGTAAATGTGTTGCTGTATGATATTTTGTTTCAATCTCACTATTACCAGCTAAACCACCTTTAAATTTACCTTGAGAAGCTGTTCTAGAAAGTTCTTGGTGTGCTTTAAACTTTTCTTTAAATCCTAATGTATCTACTTTTATATTTTTTTCATTTGCAAGTTCTTCTGTTAATTCTATTGGAAATCCATAAGTATCATATAATTTAAATGCTAAATCTTTATTTAAAATATTATCAGTTAAATTTTTTGTTATTTTTTCAAATTCTCTTAAACCTTTTTCAAGTGTTTTATTAAATTTAATTTTTTCATTTTTAAGTACATCCAATACTATATTTTTATTTGTTTCTAATTCACTATAATATTTTTTATATTGATTTATTATTATATTAGCAATTCTTTCTTCCCAATTACTATTGATATCTATTTCTAATTTTTTTGCATGTCTAATTGTTCTTCTTATAAGTCTTCTTAGTATATAACCTTGATCTGTATTAGAAGGTTTAATACCTGAATTATCTGCTGAAATAAATACTGCAGTTCTCATATGATCTGCTATTATTCTCATACTTGTTTCATTATTTTTATAAGGCTTATTAGAAATTTGCTCAATTTCTTTTATTATATCTTTCCATATACTAGATTTGTAATTATCATTAAAACCTTCTAAAATTGCTGTAACTCTTTCTAATCCCATTCCAGTATCTACATTTTTTTTAGGTAGTTCTGTGATGCTTCCATCTTCATGTTTATAAAATTCCATAAATACATTATTCCATATTTCTACCCATCTATCATCTTCTGGATTAAATTCTTTTGGTATTTCATCATTGCTTCTAAAATAAAATATTTCAGTATCAGAGCCACATGGCCCAGTTTGACCGGCTATCCAAAAATTATCTTTTTCTGTTCTTGCTATTTTTTCCTTGCTTATACCTAAACTTAACCATTTGTTATAACTTGTTTCATCAAATGGTATTAAATCGTTACCAGCAAATACTGTGACAGCTAATTTTTCAATTGGAATATTTAAATGTTTTGTTAAGAAATCAAAACTATATTCTATACTTTCATTTTTAAAATAATCACCTAAACTCCAATTACCTAACATTTCAAAGAATGTATGATGTGTTGTATCTCCTACTGAATCTAAATCATTAGTTCTAATACATTTTTGATAATCACAAAGTCTTGTACCATAAGGATGAGGTTGTCCCATTAAATATGGTATTAGTGGTTGCATACCTGCAGTATTGAAAAGTACACTAGGATCGTTTTCTGGAACTACAGGTGCGCTTGGTATTTGCTTATGACCTAAACTTACAAAATAATCTATAAATAAATCTTTTAAATTCATAAATCAATCTCTTTTCTAAATATTTCTACTACATCTTCAATTTTAAGATTAGTAGTATCTATATATATTTGATCATCAGTACGCATAAGTGAACCTACTTTTTTATGCATATCATTATAATCTCTTTTTTCTATGTTTTCTAAAATTTCTTCGTATGTTGAATCAATTCCTTTATCTATATTTTCTTTATATCTTCTACGTGCTCTCTCTTCTTTAGAAGCATCTAGATAGAATTTATAATCAGCATTTGGAAATACTACTGTAGTTATATCTCTACCTTCCATGATTACATCATAATCTTTAGCCATTTTTCTTTGCATATCTACAAGTATTTCTCTAAGTTCAACTATACTAGATATAGGTGAAACTATTTTTGTTACCTCCATTGTTCTAATTTCTTTAGTAACATCTAGATTATTTATATAAACTTTATCATCTTTAAATTCAATATTAGAATTTTTAGCTAATTTAATTATGCTTTCTTCATCAGTTATTGGTATATTGTCTTTTAGTGTTAAATAAGCTACAGCTCTATACATCGCACCAGTGTCGATATAAACTAAATTACATTTTTTAGCAATTATTTTTGAAAGTGTACTTTTACCACTACCAGCTGGACCATCTATTGCTACTATCATAATTTCACCTCATTTAAAATTTGTTCTATATTTTTCTTTAATTCATCATAATTTTTATTATTAATTTTATAATCAAAATCATTATATTCATTTAAATCTATTTCTGTTAAATGATGTTTTTCTTTATCAGTAAGACCATTATCACATTCTCTAATAACTCTTATACTAATAGAATTTTTATATTTATTTTTAAGTGTTTCTATTTCATCTTTAAGTCTAACATCACTAATTATTATAATGTCATAAAAGTAAGAAAATACCTCTATATCATCAATAATTCTATTTATAAATAATTTATCATTTATTTTATTTTTTATAAGTTCTATACCTAATTGTTGTAATAATTCTCTAGGCTTTGTATTTTCATTTCCGTCCCAATCACTTATTCTTTTAACATAATCTTTTATGTAATAACCAAATGAAATTGTTATACTATTTTTATCTTTATAATATTCTTGTATAATTTTAGCTATAGTATTTTTCCCACTTCTTGCTTGACCTGATAATATAAATATTTTAGGGTTTCTTTTTATAAATTCCATATTTTACCTACTCAAATTTAGTTAAGCTATATTTATCATCTAAATATTTAAATATAACTTTAATTACTCCTATAATTGGAGTTGAAAGTAACATACCTATTATTCCAAAAAAATGTCCAAATATTAGAAGCCCTATTATTATTGTAACAGGATTTAATTTTGTTGTTTTACTTATTATAAGTGTTTGTAGTATATTACCTTCTATTGCTTGTATTATAACGATTGCTATTAAAATTGCTATACCAAGTCCAGTGCTTTGTGAGAAAGCTACTATTACAGCGGGTGCGCCACCAATGTATGGACCAGCGTATGGTATTACATTTGTAAGACCACAGAATAGTCCAAATAATAAAGGTGCTTTTAAACCTATTATAGCAAATGCTATAGATGATACTAAAAATACTATAAATGCATCAAGTAATGCTCCGTTTACATATCCTCTTAGTGATTGATCTATTTTTTGTAACAATTCATTTACATTTTCTCTAAATCTTTTAGGTACCATTTCAAGTAAAGTATTACTTAAGTTATTACAACTTAAAAGTAGGAAAAATCCAATTACTAAACCAATTACAAATGTACCAATAGAAGATATAGTAATTGATAGTATATTCATTATATTTGATGGTAAAGTTGTAGATAAATTACTTGAAAATAAATCTATTCTATTAGATAAATTTTTTTCTATAGATTCTATATTTATTACATTTGAATCTAATTTGTTAAATAATCCAAAAATCCAATCTTTAATGCTAGAGAATATATCAGGAAAGTTCGCTACAAGTTCTACTGTCTGATTATATATAAGTGGTAATATCGCTTTTATTAAAAGCACTATACAACCAATAAGAATGACATACGCTATTGTAGCACTTATTATTCTTCTTACTTTTTTCTTTTCTAATTTAGTTATCAATGGATTAAGTAACCACGCTACAACTATACCTATAAATAAAGGGGTTAATATTTTTAATAAACTTAATATTATCCCAAGTATTCCTAGCTCTTTTATTATTTTTAAAAGAATATATGCACCTATTACTATTAGGATTACATATAATACTTTTAACATTTTTTTTGATATAGATATTAAATCATTTAAATTATCTTTATCTATTTTTCTATGCATAAAACACCTCTAACTTTATTATAAAGACATAAGTTCAGTCTCTTTTATTTTAAATTTTTCATCTACTATTTTATTATATTTATTTATTAATTCTTGAACATCATCTTGTCCACTTTTTATATCATCTTCTGATATTTCAAGTTTTTTAATATCGTTATTAGCATCTTGTCTAATATTTCTTAAAGTAATTTTACAATCTTCAGCATATTCTTTAGCTTGTTTAACATAGTTTCTTCTAGTTTCTTCTGTAAGCGCTGGAATATTTAATATAATTGTTTCTCCATTGTTATTAGGTGTAATACCTATATTTGATTCATATATGGCCTTTTCTATAGCTGATATGCTACTTTTATCGAAAGGTTTAATGCATAATTGTCTTGCTTCTGGTATTGAAATAGTCGCAAGTGATTTTAAAGGTGTTGGTGAACCATAATAATCTACCATAATTCCATCTAGCATTGCAGGGTTAGCACGACCAGCACGTATATTCATAAATCTTTTTTCCATATTCTCTATAGCAGTTTCCATATTCATTTCTGCTTCCATTAATATATCTTCCATTTTATCTTCCTTTCATTAAATATTTTTCTTTATTAAATTTGATATTTCATCCATTATATTATCTATTTTAATAAGTTTATTATCTGTTTCATTTCTTAATTTTAGTTCAACTTGATCATCTATAACTTTTTTACCAACTGTAATTCTTATTGGAATACCAATTAAATCCATATCGTTAAATTTAACACCAATTCTTTCATCTCTATCATCTAAAATAGTGTCAATTCCAAGTTTAGTAAGATTTTCATATAAATTATTAGCTATTTCCATTTGCTTTTCATCGTGAATTGAAACTACAACTATCGAAACTTTATATGGAGCAATAGACATAGGCCATATTATTCCTTTATCATCGTGATATTGTTCAACAACACTCGCCATTGTTCTTGGTACACCTAAACCATAACTACCCATATATGGATAATTTAATTTATTATTTTGATCTAAATATGTAATGTTTAATGATTCACAATATTTAGTTCCTAATTTAAATAAATTACCAATTTCTACTCCTTTAGTAAAATATAATCTACCACCACATTTTGGACATATATCTGAATCAACTACTTGTTTTATATCCCCTACTATATCGTAATTAATATCTTTAACATTTGCATTAATATAGTGATAATTTTCTTTATTAGCTCCGCAGCAGAAATTCTTCATATGTAATATTTCTTCATCGATAACTACTTTAGCGTTAAGTCCAATAGGGCCAGTAAATCCTGGAACTGCATTTGATGAATTAATTAATTCGTCATTAGCAAAATTTATTTCACTAACTTTAAGTAATTTACAAACTTTAGATTCATTTAATTCTCTATCTCCCCTAATAAAAAATATTACAAGTTCGTCATTTACATTCATAAGAAGAGCTTTTACTGTATTTTTTTTATCTATTTTTAAATATTCACATACCTCATCTATTGATTTACAATTTAATGTTTCTACAAGTTTTATATCTTTTTCTTTTTCATTATTATCTAAAATTTTACATTCAGCTATTTCTATATTAGAAGAATAATCACATTTATCACATAAAACTAAAATATCTTCCCCTGTATCTGTGAGTGCTTGAAATTCTTCAGATAAAAATCCTCCCATTAATCCAGTATCAGCTTTAACTATTTTATATTTTAAACCTATTCTATTAAATATGTTGTTGTATGCAATATACATTTTGTTATATGACTCATCTAATCCTTCTAAGTCTTTATCGAAACTATATGCATCTTTCATTATAAATTCTCTAACACGTATAAGACCTAAACGCGGTCTAATTTCATCTCTATATTTATTTCCTATTTGATATAAGTTAAAAGGCATATCTTTATAACTTCTAATCATTTGGCCTGCTGCAATTGCGAATAACTCTTCATGTGTTGGTCCAAGTGCGAATGGTCTAGAATATCTATCATTTAATTTAAACATACTTGGCCCAAAATTATTAAGTCTACCACTTGCTTCAAATACATCTTGTGGTAAAAGTTCAGGCATTTTTAATTCTTGTGCACCTGCGTTATTCATTTCTTCACGAACTATTTTTTCTATGTTTTGTAATACTTTAAGTCCAAGTGGCATAAATGTATAAATTCCATTACTTGTCTTTTTTATCATTCCCGATTTAACTAGTAAATTACCACTAACGGATTCTTCATCTTTTACATCTTCTCTTAATGTATAAAAGAATGAATTACTTAGTTTCATAAAATCAACTCCTCTTTAATTATATCAAAAAAATATTAAAAAATATATAATAATTTTAATATTGAAAATTTTATTAAATAATGATAAATATTAAGAAATATTTTATAAAATAGTACTACACTATATATATTATTTGTATAGATTAATTTTACAAAAGAGGTAAAGGGTGCTATAATAAGGAATAGAAAGGAGAATAAAATGGAGAATAAAAGTACTAACAAATTAGTTTTACCTCTAATTATATTTATAATTTTATCAATTGTATTAGGTGGTTATATAATCTATGATCAACTAAATAATAAATCAAATGATAAAGAAAATGAAACTAATAATACTGAAAATACTGATAATGCTTCAAAAGATGAAGAAAAACAAGATAAAATTAGTGTAACTGATTTTTACTTTGATAGTGTTGCAATAGTTAGTAATGGTGAGGTATATGTCAATGTATATGGTGGAACTACAGATATAAATAATTTATTTGGTGAAGGAACTTGGGATTCTTTAATTAATACTAGAGCTAATTATAAAGAATATAAATTTGATAATTTTGAATATATGTTAAATGACAATAATACTTTTAATGGAATGAAACTTAATACAAGTAATGTAGATAAAGTTTATTCAATTGCATATGGCCAAGTAGTATCACCTAATTATGGATTAATTTTACTTAATAAAGATAAAACTTTAGCAATAATTTCATTGTATTCATTAATTAATGGTAAGACTGATGTAACACCTATTGCAGGTTTAACTGATATAGAAAATATTGTTACTGAAAATACTAATGCAATGCGTACTTATGCAATTGATAAAGATGGTAATAAAATTGATTTAGCTAATTACATACCAACAGATTATAAACAATTTTAATAAAGACTTGCAATAATTAACCGAGATATTAATCTCGGTTTTTGTTATCTATATTTTTTATAATCAATCTTTCATTTTCAGTTTTAAAATTTAAGTTTTTATATAAGGCTTTAGCAATAACATTATTAACATTTACATTTACTTCCATTATATCTACATTTTTTGATATAGCCCACTGTTTAAAAATACCTATAAAAACTGTAGCAATCCCCCTATTACGATGAATACTATCAACATATAGTGCATCTAATTTAGCAACTACATATTTATATGTGTCATCAGTTTCTTTTATTATTCCATATAAATAACCTAAAATTTGATTATCTTCTTCAGCAACAATAATTAATTTACTAGGATCTTCAATATAATTTTCATACATATTTGTAACAACAAAATTTGGATTAATACCTGAATCATATTGTCTTTCATCTTGTATTAAGAGTGTTAAAAATTTATTTAATGTTTCTACATCATCATAATTAGCTTTTCTAATTACCATATTATATCTCCTTTCTATATCACATTTTTATCTTATTTTGTTTAGACTTTATTATACAATTATTTAAAGAATCGATAATAAATTCTGATTCATAAATGTTTTCTAATTGCACTACTGGTATTCCTAATCGATTCATTTCTTTAATTACTTTATCCATTCCATAATAAATTAGTAACATCGATTTTTCCGTATCTTTAAGTGGATTAGTTCCAATTGATATACCTATTTTAAATGGTTCAACAATTTTACCATTAAACTTTAATAATTCTTTTAGTAAATCATTATATCTATTACAGTATAATGGTTTTTTATTTTTATCTAAAGCATATTCATTTTTATCAAATACAACTGTATTAATATGAGCAGCAAAAGCAAAATTGTTTCCATAAGCATATAGCCCTACACAGCATTGTAAATTTTCAACATATAGTAACGGCTTATCCTTAGTCGAAATTTTCCATTCATGCATTGGTACATGTTGTATTTTTTCAATGTCTATTTGTTCAACATCAAAATTCCAAATTTTTAAAGATTTTTCAATTAAATTTTTATCAAATTCCATTTTTATCCAACCTCTATCTAATTAATATTTTATCTATGATTAAATAATTCCCTCTTAGATTATATTTTTAATAAATATTTGAAAAAGTTCAAATAGAAACGTCAATGATATCTCAAAGAAAGGTATAGGATAACTTTAATTATTACAAACATCTATAAAATATTTAAATATATTATTCATATTTTCATCAATCTTATATAAACTTTCTGGGTGAAATCTTACCCCTATATAGAATTTTTTGTTTTTTGATTCGACCACATCGACATAACCATCTTCACAAGTTGCTACTTTTTCTAATAATGGACAACTATCAATAGTTTTTTTATGTCTTGAATTTACTTTTATTTCTTTATGTTTAACAATATCATAAAATTTTGAAGATGGATTAATATATATATTATGGACATATTTTTCTGTTACTTGATTATGTTTTTCAGGATTAGAAATTTTATATGTAGTACCACCGAGTGCTCTAACTATGACATTTTGTCCACAACATATACCTAAAGTTGGAATATCATGATCATAACAATATTTTGCCACTATCATCTCGTAGTTATCACATGTTGCTCCACCTTGAAATATAATTCCATCACATAGATTAATTTGTGTAATTAATGAGTCATATTCTTCTTGCGATAGATTGTTAACCCAATTATCTTCTACATCTAACTTTTCATCTTTTGGTAACAAGATTCCAATTGCTATTGCGCCATTATCGAATACGGCTTGTTTAATTTCATCCCTTATGTACATATCAGGTCTTATAGAATCTTTATTATAGTGTTTTGAAACTATACCTATTATAACTTTGTTCATTTATTGTAACCACCTTCTTTGTATTATTAAATATTATCGCATATTGTTTTTGAAATTCTACAAATATGTTTTTTAAATTAATAATTTTATTGTATAAAGAACATTTGTTTGATATAATGTTATTGGATACATTTGAAATATATCAGGTGCTTTCCCTTTCTATTTATCAAAGGATAAAAGAAAGGTGGTGGTATTTATGACAAAAAGAGAATTTTCTCAATTTA
>CANQIV010000042.1 GCA_947624135.1 uncultured Bacilli bacterium
TAGTTTATCCAAGATTTTCATCTTGGATTTTTGGCATGGTTTTTTTATATATATTTTTGCTTTAATTTCCTATTATAGAAACAAAGTAAAAAAACAACTTGCGTTGTTTTTTATTTTTTATCTATGATATCTACTGTAGCTTCAGTTCTCTTTGCAGTATAAGTTACAAGTGGATTAGTACCTTTTACAATTATTGGTTTAGTATATCTTCCTTTTTCTAATCCTTTTAAATCAACATAAGCTGTTATATCGTTTTGATTTATTGATGATATAACACTTGCTGCTCCTTGTACCTCTACTACTATAAATCCATTGTCATCATCTATTGGTTGAGAAATAAATCTTTGATCCAAATTTATTCCTGTAAGTGGTACTTTGAATTGAACTGGTGTTGATGATGCATCTGTAACTTTAAGAGATACTGTTACATAATTTACGCTTAAAGTTTTTACACCATTTGGTTTTTTAATTTCTGCTTTAAATGATGTATCTGATGATAGATTATCTACATTAACCTCTACATCAATTCCATCTAAATTATCAAGAGTTTCAGAATCTCCAAATACAGTTACCTCATTTTGACTAAATGTATAACTACTTATTGCTTTACCTGTTGCAAGATTTCCTTTAGGTAAAAAGTTTAGTGATACTGTCTTACTTGGAGAAGCTAAATCAACATCAGCACTTATTTTATTTGGTACAAATTCAACATCTACTACATTTCCAGCATTATCATAAGCTTTTAGTGTTATATCATTTAAAGTTTGAACGCCCGCTTCTTTTTTTGCAAGATTATCCATATCGATAAGTGCTTTTACTGAAGCAACTTGATTAATCTTATATTCTGCTCCTCTTATTGATACCTCATTTGTACTTAATTTAACATCATTTACTATTAAAGTTGAATCAAGTTTATTTTCATTTACTATATCATAATTAAGAGTTCTTGTATCTGATACTTTTTCATAAATAATTACGGTTGCTACACTAGGATTAACATTATATTCTATATCAGAAAATCCTTTACCATATTCAATGTTTACTTTATGTGTACCTGGAGTTAATCCTCTTAAATCTATATTAACGCCACTACTTTTTGATTGTTTTGCTATATAAAGTTCTGCTTTTCTACCTATAAGTGTAACATCTACCTCACTAGGAAGACCTTCTACTACATATTGTTCTTCATTATATTTTACATTTACTTTTTGATCTTTTAATACCTCAGCAGATTGACCTGAAAATGTAATTATTTTTTGATCTACTACTATAAAGATTGCTATAGATAAGAATAGTGATATAAATAATAAAGTAGATTGTTTAGATAACCAAGATTCAAATTTTTTATTTGGAACACTTAATTTTTTAGAGACCTTAAATACTAATCTTGTTATAGGTAATATTACATGATTATCGAAGAAATTAAATATGCGTTTAATAAAATTATTCTGCTTTTTCATCGGATTTTTCCTCCTCTTCCTCGATTATTATCGATTTTTTAGGGCTTAATTCTTCAAGTAATGTAACTTTAATTTCATCTGGAGTAAGATTATATTGTAATTCTCCATTAATCGCCATTGAAAGGCGACCTGTTTCTTCTGAAACTATTAATGATATACAATCTGTAATCTCTGCGATTCCTAAAGCAGCTCTATGACGAGTTCCTAATCTTTTTATATATTTTGAATTTTCACTAGTTGGAAATACTGCTCTTGCACATGTAATTTTATCTCCTTGTATAATCACACCACCATCGTGCAATGGATTATTAGAAAAGAAAATTGACATTAATAAATCACTTGAAATATCACCATATATTTTTTTAGCTTTTTGAATGTAATCATTCAAACTATTATCTCTTTCTATTACTATTAACGCACCTGTTCTTGTTTTTCTAAGTGCATCCATCGCACTTACAATTTCATAAACTACACGTTCACGTTCATCTACAGTAAGTACTTTATGTCTTCCAAGTAATTGACTACGTCCAAGTTGCTCTAAAACATTTCTAATTTCAGGTTGAAATATAACGATAAGCGCTAATATTCCCCACTCTATTACATAATCTAGTAAAAAACCTATAGTTACTAAATCAAATATATCACTAAATATTTTTAAAATGAATATAAATATTATTCCTTTAAATAATAATACCATTTTTACATTTTTACTTAAACTTTTAAGAACATAGTATAAAACTAACCATACAAGTAATACATCTATTATATTTTTTGTAAGTTCTATTATTTTTTCAAATGTCATCTTGTACCTCCTTTATTCTTTCATATTATACCATAATATAGAAAAAAATGATATACGTTAAATGTTTCATTTATAATTTGATTTAAATTTTTTTAATTTGTAAAAGTTTATGAAATTAATATTTTTTTTAAATTTGTTAATAATAACCATAGGTGAATAGTATGAAGTTAGATAACAATATTGATAAAATTTTTAGTGTAATAAATAAAATGAATGGTGAAAGTAGTGATATAGTTACAAGGATTATAGAAAAAAATAAGAATAGAATCGGTTATATTTTTCTTGAAAGTGTATCTAGTGATGATAAAATAAGTGATTTTTTAAATAAAGCTATTATTAATATTGAAAAGAAAAGATTTTTTGATTCATTCTATGATTTAGTAAAAAATAGTATTTTCAGTAGTAATATGAAAACTTGTAATACTTATGAAGATATGTTTTTTTACCTTGCAAGTGGATTTACTGTAATTGTTGTCGATAATTCTACGAGCGCTATAGTTATAGAAACAAAAGCTAAACTCGATAGGGGTGTTGTTGAATCTACTAGTGAAACAATAATACGTGGACCTAAAGATAGTTTTAGTGAAAATCACAATATTAATTTAGGATTAATTAGAAAAAGAATTAAAGATCCAAATCTTTGGTTTACTGATGCTAAAGTTGGAACTAGAACTAAAACTAAAGTAACTGTTGCTTATATAAAGGATATTGCTGATGAAAAAAGAGTTAATCAGATTTTAACTGATTTAAATAATATAAATATAGATGGTATTTTAGATAGTGGATATATAAGAGAATTGATTGAAAAAAAACAAAAAAGTATTTTTCCTAAAATGATTAGTACTGAAAGACCTGATCATGCTTGTAGTGCGCTTCTTAATGGAAAAATTGTAATACTTGTTGAAAATAGTCCATTTGTATTAATTCTTCCTACTGTATTAGTAGATTATATACATTCACCAGAAGATAATTACCAAAAGCCTTTTAATGTAACATTTAATCGTTTAATAAGACTTATGTGTTTTTATATTGCTCTTTTATTTCCGGCTTTATATATCGCACTTATGACTTATAATCAAGAAATACTACCCGATCAGTTACTTATTTCTCTAGCTGTTCAAAGGGATGGTGTTCCTTTTCCAACTACTATTGAGATACTTGTATTTGTATTAACTTTTGAGGTCTTAAGAGAAGCAGATGTACATGTTCCTAGTTTTTCTGGTGGCGCGATGAGTATAGTGGGCGCTCTTATTTTAGGAGATGCTGCTGTTTCTGCTGGAATTGTTTCACCTATAGTAATAATAGTAGTAGCTACTACATCACTTTCTGAATTAGTTTTTTATGATGTAGATATAATAGATGCGATTAGAGAATGGAGAATATTTTTTATAATTGTTGCAACTTTTCTTGGAATAATTGGTTTTATGTTAGCGTTTTTCATTTTTATTGCTAAACTTGCAAGTTTGGAATGTCTTGGAGTTCCATACTTAACACCTTATAGTCCATTAAATATTAAAAGTTTAAAAAATAGTATTATAAGAGTTTCAAGGAAAAACTTAAAAACTAGACCTAATTATTTGACAAACAATACAAAAAGGATGAGTGATGAATATGAAAAAAATAATAATTAGTTTATTTATTCTATTTTTTCTTACAGGATGTTTTAATTATAAAGAATTAAATGACTATGCTATAGTAACTGGAGTTGCAATTGATAAAAAGGATGGAAAATACGAAGTAAGTACTCTTATATCTAATGCACCTAAAAGTAGTACTGATAATACGTCTAGTGAATCACAAATAGTAGTTTATTCAGGAACTGGTAAATCAGTTTTTGAAGCATTTAAGGATATTGGATTAACCACACCTAAAGAGTTATATTTAAATAGTTTTTCAATCCTTGTATTATCAGAAGAAACAGCAAGAGATGGACTTAATAATGTCATTGACTTTTTTCTAAGATATTCTAGTTCAAGAAATAAATTTTTTGTTATTATTTCTAAAAATAATAAAGCAAAAGATATATTAAAAATAACTACTCATTTAACTAATTTTCCATCACAAGGTATTACAGATAATATAAAATCAACTACTCATTTGCAAGGAATTATTAACAATATTAGTTTTGATGAACTTACATCAACTATACTTAGAAGCGGTGTAAATCCTGTAATAAATTCAATTACGATAGAAGGTAATATAAAAAGTGGATCTTCTACTGAAAATCTAGAAACAAGTTCTCCTAAAGCATATGTTAAATTAGGAAATCTTGCTATATTTAAAGAAGATAAATTAGTTGATTGGGCGAGTAAAGAGGAAAGTTTAGGAATAAATACTATAAATAATAAAATTGAAGAAAGATATTTAGATGTAGATTACAAAGATGGATATGTTGTTGTCGATACTACCTCTTTTAAAACGGATATTAAAGTTAGTGTCAAAAATAATAAACCTATAGTTAATATAAATTTAAGTGGCGAAGGTAAAATATATGAAGTTAAAGGCGATATAAATTTAAAATATAACAACGTTATTAAGGAACTTGAAGATAAGTGCAACAAACTAATTATAAGTAACGTTAGAAAAGCAATTAAACTTGCTATTAAAAATAAAACTGATATATTTGGTTTTGGTTTAAGATTTTATCAAAATTATCCTAAATTTTACGAGAAAGTTAAAGATAATTGGGAGGATAACTTAGAAAATATTGAAATAAATGTAAAAAGTAATCTAATCTTAAAAAACAAAGTTTCATCAAAAAATAGTTTGGAGGTTACACATGAAAAATAAAATAAGTAATTTTGAATTTGGTAATTTAAATTTTTTTATAACAAGAGCTCTAATGATAGGTATTACTTTTAATGCTTTAATAAACGCAATGAAACAAGATTCTTGGTTAATTCCAATTTTAAGTATAATACCAGCTATTCTTTTAATAATGGCCGTAAATTATATTATGAATTATAAGCCAGATTTAGATTTATCATTAAAAATAATAAAATTATTTAAAAAAAAATTAGGTATTTTTATTATATTTTTGCTTATTTTATTATTTGGATTTATATGTATATTAAATTTTTTAAATTTAAATAACTTTATACAAAGTCAGTTTTTAACTAGAACTCCTTTTTTACTTATAAGTATTATGTTTATGATTACTACTTATTATATATTGAATAAAGAAATTTACTGTTTATCAAGATGTGGCACAATTCTTTTTTATATAAGTATTATACTACTAGTTTTAAGTTTAATTGGACTTATGCCTGAAATAAAATTTTCTAATATTAAACCTATATTTACTAGCGCACCTCGTGATTATATAACTGGATTAAATTCATTTTATGCTTTTAATACTATACCTATTTTACTTTTAACTATTATTCCTAAAAATAATATTGAAAATAAAAATATTAAAAAAACCTTATTAATATCTTATATTGTTTCTATGATTTCTTTATTTATTATTATATTTCAAACTATTGCAGTATTTGGATATGAATTATCTAATTTATATGAATATCCACAATTTTTAGTACTTAAACATGTTTCATTAATTGGATTATCATCTAGAATTGAAAGTATTTTAATTATGCAAGTTATTTTTGATATATTGTTTTTAAATATTTTTATAATTTATTTTATAAATAAATGTATTACATCTATATTTAATATTAATAAAAAAAATTTAATATATTTAATAATATGTATCTCTATTATTTTCTTAACTATTTATATATCTAAATATAATGTATTTTTAGATAATCTAATTAGGAATATTATTCCTGTTACTATTAACATTGTTTCTACTTTTTTAATAGTTATTATATGTATAAAAATAAAAATGAGTAATTGATTAATTGCTCATTTTAATAATAAAAATATAACGATTGCTATAACAAGTACACCTATTATTGATGATAGTATAATTATAAATTTATTGCTTTTAATTATACTACTTTTCATATCTTTAAATTCTTCAAAGTCTTTTTGTGTAAATCCCATACTGGATGTTAAAAAGGTTTTATCCATAGGTACTGTGTCATCTATTTTCTTTTCTTCATCAATTATTTTTTTAATAGATGATGCATCTCCTATCATAGTATCAGATTTTAATTCATCAAGCAAACCAACGTCATCTGTTTCATCTTCATCTATTTTATTTAGTGCTTTTTTGCTAGTTATTGTATTAATTAATTCTTTAAGTTCTGCTTCTTCTTTTTCTAAATCGTAATCTTTACCCTTTTTATTTAAACTTTTGAGTAAATTATATTGAGTATTGGTAAGAGCGTAATTTTCTTCTTTAATTGGTTCGTTTTCTTTTGCTTTATTAAGAATATTATTAATATTGTAATCTTTTTCTACCTCTTCTTTTGGTTCAACTTTTATTTCCTCTTCTATAGGTTCTGGCTCTTTAAATAAAACGTTGTTTAGTTCTTTTTGCTTTTTATAAGTTTCTCTATCTTTTATCATTTCTTTTACTTTTGAAATTTCTATTTCATTAGTATTTTCTATTGATACAACGCTTTCTATATTGTAATATGTATCCATATCTTCTATTTGTTTATACAGATTTTTATTTCTTTCACTACGGCCCTGTGAGGATAATTCATTTTTATAATATCGTTCAATTCTACTAGCCATATTACCACCTATCATTATGATACCATACTTTTAAAAATATTTAAATATTTTCCTTGATTTTTTATTTTTTTTTATTTATAATTTAGATATAGATATGGAGGATTTTATGAAATTAGAGGTTAATAAAGATTTATGTATAGGATGTGGTGCGTGCTGCGCTACAGCAGGTGAGATTTTTGAATTTAATGATGAAGGTTTCGCACAAGTTAAAGTAGATGTAGTACCTAAAGAATATGAAGAAGATGCGATAGATGCTAAAGAAGGTTGTCCTACTAGTGCTATAGAAGAAAAAAACTGATTATCAGTTTTTTTTGTTAATATTTATTTTTTTCACCATATAGCATTTTTATTTCTTTTATGCTAAGAGGTCTATATTCACCTGATTTTAATCCATCAAGTGTCAAAAATGAAATACTTTCTCTTTTTAATTTTAAAACGTCAAAACCTATTGCCTCAAACATTTTCTTTACTTGATGATTTCTTCCTTCATGTATTATAAGTTCAACTAAACTTGTGTTTGTTTTTTTATCTATTTTAAGTATTTTTGCTTTGGATTTGCTAGTTTTTTTACCATCAATTATTATTCCATTACACATTTTTTTTAAATCTTCTTTACTTATTATTCCTTTTATTTTTGCTACATAAACTTTTTCTATTTTATTTTTTGGGTGAATTAAGTAATTAGTAAGTTCACCATCGTTAGTTAATATTACAAGTCCTGTTGTGTCATAATCTAATCTTCCTACTGGGTATATACGTTTTTCAGTTTTTATTAAGTCTATTACTGTTTTTCTTCCTTTTTCATCTTTTGTTGTAGTAACTATACCTCTTGGTTTATTAAGAATGTAATATACTTTTTCTTCTTTTTCATTTATTGGATTTCCTTCTACCTCTATTAAATCTGTATTATTAACTTTATATCCCATTTCTGTTATTAATTTACCATTTACTTTTACTTGTTTTTTTTCTATTAACTCTTCTGCTTTTCTTCTAGAACAATAACCTGAGAGCGCTATTACTTTTTGTAAACGTTCCATAAAAATCACCAAAAACATTATACATTATTTTAATTAAAAAGTAAATTTACTACTATGATGCTGGAAACTATTCCTATTAAGTCTGCAAATAATCCAGCAAATAAGCTATATCTTATTTTTTTTATGCCTATGCTTCCAAAATAAAGGCTTACTACATAAAAGGTTGTATCTGTACTACCTTGCATAACTGAACCGAGTAATCCTAAAAAACTATCTGGCCCATGTGTTGAATATATGTTATTTAGATAAGCTAGTGATGCACTACCTGATATTGGTCTAATTATTGCAAGTGGTAAAATTTCTACTGGTATTTTTAAAAAATCAAAAACTGGTTTTAAATATTCTAAAATAAAGGGAAGAAATCCACTATTTATAAATAAGTTTACTGCTAAAATCATAGCTATGAAAGTTGGAAACAGATTTAATATCATTGAAAAACTTTCTCTAACACCTATTAAAAAGGTATCATATATATCTATTTTTTTTCTATAACCATAAATAACTATAAATATTACTAAAAAAGGGATTATAAAATTTGAAATATAGTTAATGTTTATACCTCCTTGCTAAAATTTTATCTATTATTATTCCTGCTAAAGTTGAAAAAAATGTACTTATTATGCATGCTAAAACTATTTTAGTAGGATTGACACTTCCATACATCATTCTAAGTGAAATAATTGTAGTCGGTATTATTGTAAGTCCACTTGTATTTATTACTAAAAAGGTTATCATTGATCGGCTTGCTGTATCTTTTTTATTATTTAATTTTTGAAGGGATGACATCGCTTTTAAACCAAAAGGTGTTGCCGCACTACCTAGTCCAAAAATATTAGCTACCATATTACTTGCTATTAAACCGAGTGATTCGTGTCCCTTAGGTATTTCAGGGAATAATTTTGATAAAAAAGGTGTTAATTTTTCTGACATTTTATTAAGTAAACCTGATTCTTCTGCTATCTTTGTAAGTCCCATCCAAAGCGCTACTGCTGGAAATATTTTAAATAGCATGTCTAAACTTATATTAGCACTTTCCATTATTGTATTGTTTGCCAATTCTAAATTATTTGTAAAGAAACTATATAAAATACCTATTATTATTAATGTAAACCAAATTATATTTACCATAAATTCATTATCCATTCTTTGATTTTTGTAAAAAGTGACTTTTTATTATTAGTTTTAGCTTCTTTTACATATATATTTTCTTCATGTATTTTTTTATCGCCTAAATATACATTTACAATACCAACCTTTTCTCCGTCAACTATTTCTCTTTTTTTCTCAAATTCATATTTAAGTAACAATGAATTTTTTTCATTATTTTGAATCAAATAGTTATAATTATTTTTTATATATAATTCATAGTCACCATAATATTTTTCATCATATATATTCAAAATTCCTTTTTTTAATATTTGTATATTGGTGTAATTACTAAAGCCATATTCAAATAAGTTTTGATGATCTTTCCAATCATTTCCATCATTTAAAGTAACCACTACTAAATTAATATTGTCTTTGGTTGCTGTTGATACTAAAGTACGCCTAGCTATTTCAGTAAATCCTGTTTTTCCTCCTGTAGAATATTTATAACTTGTAAGCAATTTATTTTTATTAATCCAACTATATGTATTTTTATTGGTTTTTAAATTGTATTTTTTAGTTCCTGTAATAGTTTTATAATCATCTAATTTCATCGCATAACTTGTTAATATTGCCATATCGCGTGCAGTTGAGTAATTACCTTTTTCTTCATCAAGGCCACTTGGATTATTAAATGTTGTTTTACTCATACCGATTTCTTTTGCTTTTTGATTCATGGTTTTGACAAAATTATCAACACTCCCACCTACATATTTAGCAATCGCCAAAGCTGCATCATTACCGCTTCTAAGCATTAATCCATATACCAAATCTTGTAGGGTTAATTCTTCTCCTATTTGTATATATATACCTGAACCATATGCTGATTTTATTTCATCGCCCACTATTACTATGTCATTTAATCTACCTGATTCTATAGCTATTACTGCTGTCATTATTTTTGAAATACTTGCAACACTTCTAATTTCATCTATGTTTTCACTATAAAGTATTCTATTATTATCTATGTCCATCAAAATTGCGCTTCTTGCACTTGTATCTATAGCAAAAATTTTTATAGGTATTAAAAGAAATAAAACTAATAATATTTTTTTCATCAAATCACCTATAAAAATTATATGTAATAAAAATATATATAATATTAAAAACTCGTTCCTTTATTAAAGAAACGAGTATATATCATATATTTTTTACAAAATAATTTAATATTATTTTTATCTAAAACAATTTATGAAATTACTATGCGGAATGATATAGTACCGTTATTTGAAGTACCCTTCCATGTCCAAATATTAAAAATTCCTCCAATCTCATTATCACCAGACCATCCACCACGAACTATCCATGGAGTACCACCAGATGTGCCAAAACCAAATGAGTCGCTATACCATTTCATGGTTTCTTCTATTGAATGACCTTTACATTCAATATCAGTACAAGAACTATAATCATTACTAGAAGAAAATGTAGTATATTTATCATAATATTTTGAGTTTTTTATAAACCATGTATCATCAAACAAAGCACTTGATTTATCATCATTATAATTGCCCATTACATATTCTAAAGCACTTGAATTCATATCATATATTCCTGTTATATTTCCTGTCGTTGAAGCTCCTGTTCCAAATAATTCTACATTATATGTATATTGT
>CANQIV010000043.1 GCA_947624135.1 uncultured Bacilli bacterium
GTAAATTTGTTTCAATTATTCCATCAACAGTACTATAAGTATTTATTAAATTATCAAATTCATCATAAAGTTCAAACTCTGCTCCATTTTCTAATTTATAATTATCCTTCTCTCCATAATATTTATTTATTAATAGATTTCCATATATTTTATCATTATATAAATTTATCACATAATCTTTATTTTCATCGATTATAAAATCATATCTATCTATTAATTTATACCCTTCTTTTCCTTTTATTTGTTTTAAATAGTATTCTCCGTATGGTAAAGTTATATTTAATTTTCCATTTTCTATTCTATATGTACCTAGTAATTTTTTACTTTTATTATATAATTTAAATTCTGCTTCATCTTCTAGTTTATAATTATCTTTTTCTCCATAGTATTTATTTACTAATACATTTCCATATATTTTATCGTTATATAAATCTATTGTGTATTCTTTATCTTCATTTATTATAAATTTATATTTCTCTATTAATTTATACCCTTCTTTTCCTTTTATCTGTTTTAGATAATATTCTCCACATGGTAATTCTAGTTTTATTTTACCTTTACTTGTTATATATGTATCAACTAAATTATCAAATTTATCGTAAAGTTCAAATTCTGCATTGCTTTCTAGTTTATAATTATCTTTTTCTCCATAGTATTTATTTACTAATACATTTCCATATATTTTATCGTTATATAAATCTATTGTGTATTCTTTATCTTCATTTATTATAAATTCATATTTCTCTATTAATTTATAACCATCTTTTCCTTTTATTTGTTTTAAATAGTATTTTCCGTATGGTAATTTCATAAATGTTATTCCATTAATAGTACTATAAGTATTTATTAAATTATCAGAATCATCGTAAAGTTCAAACTCTGCTCCATCTTCTAATTTATAATTACCTTTTTCTCCATAATATTTATTTAATAAAATATTTGGTTTTATTATTTCATCATAAAAATATAAATTACCGGGATGTTCATCATGTATTTCAAAGTAGCAGTCTTTAGCAAACTTATATCCTACTTTTCCTTTTATTTGTTTAGTATAATATTTTCCATATGGTAATTTTAAATCAGCTTTACCATTTACTGTTTCATATGTACCTATTAATTCATTATCCAAATTATAAATTTCAAAAACTGCTCCATCCTCTGGTTCAAAGCTATGATTTTCTCCATAATATTTATATATACTTGTTTCAACCAAAATTTCTTCATTATATAAATCTATTACATAATCTTTTTCTTCATCTATTGTAAATTCTTGTCTTTCTACTAATTTATATCCCTTTTTACCTTTAATTTGTTCTATATAATATTTTCCGTATGGTAAAGTTATATTTATTTTTCCATCTACTGTTTTATATTTACCTATTGATATATCATCTAATGTGTAAATTTTAAATTCTGCATCGTCTTCTAACTTATAATTATTTTTGTTTCCATAATATTTATTTATTATTAAATTTCCCTTTATTTTTTCGCCATATAATTCAAGTTGACAATGACTATATTTATCATAAATAGTTATTTCATAAATTTTTGAATCTATTTTATATCCTACACTTGGTTTTAATTCTTTTAGATAATAATTTCCATATTTTAAATCATAAACATATCCCATACCAAATTCATCTAATTTAATAATTGTCACTAATCCTTTTTCATCATATAATCCATATTCTGAATCTTTAAATATTGAAGGATAATCATATAACAACTCTTTATCTTTTTTTGTTATAATTATTTCACCACTAAGTGATTTTATTCTAACACTAAATTCAATAACCTCTTTTTGTCCTTTTTTAAATAATGATTGATAGCCATCATAATCCGTAGTGTGGTAAAACGAAGAAGGCGCACTATCATAGCTTCCATTTGCAAAGTTAATTTGTGTATTTATATTACCTCCTTCATTTATCTTAAGTTTATTACCATCTATAGTAGCATCTACACTACTATAATCTATATAGAAATTATCAAGTACGTTATTTTCATCGATTAATTCGTATGAAGAATTAATGTTAAATGAATGTGTTCCGTTTGCAAAAGATGGTAACTTATAAAAATCATCTACAACCTTTTCTAACTCACTTATTTCAGTATCATATGTATTAACCTTATCCCCTTTACTATCTGTAAAATAAATTTCTGTTTGACCTAATTCTTTCCATATAAGAAATTGTGTTATTGCATACCACTTGATATCTGTATTATTACCATAGTTATATCCATAATTAGCAATTATATTTATTCTACTAGCTGTTTGTTCACTAATATTAAATATTTCATCAGCATAATTATACTCTGCATAATTGATATCTCCATCTAATTTAGAATATGGATCTAAACTATATAAGTAATTACCTCTTAGTGTTATTACACTAATTTGACCATCATATGTATTTTCTCCATTCGATACATGTATATACATATCTGGTACTTTTGTATCAAACTGAAAATTTGATACTGCTTTTACATTTTTTGTAATAAAAATAGTAATAAAAAATAATAATATATATATGAATTTTTTCATATAATCCCTCCCCTTGATTTAATGTTTTATCACATTAAAAAAAAATTTGCAAACGGGTTTTTCGAAAATTTGAAAAATTACAATTGCAGATTTTTAATTTTGGTAACGAATTATCCATATTTTAGAAAATTTTAGGGAAAAAAATAGAAATTCTGTAAAATTTCCACTTTTTTTAAATTTTTTTTATTTTACTACTATATTTATTATTTTTTTAGGTATTATTATCACTTTTACTATCTCTTTTCCATCTATAAATAATTTTACATTATCTAGATTGAAAGCTAATTTTTTTATTTCTTCTTCATCTGCTGTTACCTTTGTATCTAACTTTCCTCTTACTTTACCATTTACTTGAACTACCATAGTAAATGTATCATTTTCCAAATTATTTTTATCGTAAGTAGGCCAACTAGATTCAAATAATTTATTACCTAAATTATATTTTTCATTTAATTCTTCAGTAATATGAGGTGCGATAGGATTAAGTAAGTGTAAAAGTGTTCTATAATCTTTTCTTGAAACTTGCTCTAATGATTCTAAATTATTAAGTAAAATCATTAAAGCTGATACTGCTGTATTATATTTCATGTTGTTTAAATCTTCTGTTACTTTCTTTATTGTTTGATTTATAAGCACTAAAATATCTTTAGTATAGTCATTTGAATCATTAAGTTTATTACCTAGATTATAAATTCTATCCAAAAATTTTTTGCAGCCTTTAAGTCCATTTGTAGACCATGCGGCATCTTTTTCATAATCACCTATAAACATTTCATAAGTACGAAGTGCATCTGCACCAAATTCTTTTACTATATCATCAGGATTTATTACATTTCCTTTTGATTTACTCATTTTTTCGCCATTTGATCCTAATATCATACCATGACTTACACGTGTCCAAATCATTTCTTTACTTGGAACAAGTCCTATATTATATAAGAATTGTACCCAAAATCTTGCATATAAAAGATGTCTTGCAGTGTGTTCCATACCACCATTATACCAATCTACACGTTTCCAATATTTCATAGCATCCATGCTGGCAAATGAATTATCGTTATGAGGATCCATAAATCTTAAGAAATACCAACTAGATCCAGCCCAGTTTGGCATTGTATCTGTTTCTCTTTTAGCAAGTCCTTTACATTTAGGACATGTTGTGTTTACAAATTCAGGAATTTTAGCAAGTGGGCTTTCACCATTATCAGTTGGTTCATATTCTGCAACATCTGGTAAAAGGAGTGGTAAATCTTTTTCATCGAGAGGTTGCCATCCACATTTTTCACAGTATACCATTGGTATTGGTTCACCCCAAAATCTTTGTCTAGAAAAAATCCAATCTCTCATTTTATAATTATTTACCTCACGAGCAATTCCTTTTTCCTTTAACATGTGTGTTATTTTTTCTTTAGCTTCTTGTATAGTTAAACCATTAAACTTATCTGAATTAATAAGTCTTGCATCTTTATTTTCTAGATAATCATATTTTTCATATGCTTTTGTTTTTATATCTCCACCAGTTATTACTTCTATTATTTCTAAATTATGTTCTTTTGCATATTCAAAATCTCTTTCATCATGAGCTGGAACTGCCATAACTGCTCCTGTACCATAATCTCCAAGTACAAAATCTCCTAAAAATATTGGTACCTCTTTACCATTTACTGGATTTATTGCTTTTATACCTTTTAATTCTACACCTGATTTACCTTTATTTAATTCAGTTCTATCCATGTTAGATTTTTTAGATGTTTCTTCTATATATTTATTTACCTCTTCTTTGTTTTCTATTCTAGGCATTAATTCTTTAACAAGTTTTCCATCTGGTGCGATTACAAAAAATGTTATTCCATATATTGTTTCGATGCATGTTGTAAATATTGAAAATTTACCACCGCCAACAATATCTATATCAACCTCAACACCTTTAGATTTACCAATCCAATTTATTTGACCTAATTTAACTTTTTCAGCAAAATTAGTATCATCAAGTCCATTTAGTAAATCTTCTGCATATTCACTCATTTTAAGCATCCATTGAGATTTTTCTTTTTGTATAACGGTACTTCCACATCTTTCACATACCCCACCTGCTGCATCTTCATTTGAAAGAACTGACTTACAACTTGGACACCAATTAACTGGTACTGTTGCCTTATAGGCCATGTTATGCTTATAAAATTGTAAAAATTGCCATTGTGTCCATTTATAATATTCTGGATCAGTTGTAGAAAATTCTCTAGACCAATCAAAAGAAAATCCCAACGATTGCATTTGACCTTTGAATGTTTTTATATTTTCTCTAACAGCATCTTTAGGATGAATATGGTTTTTTATTGCATACTGCTCTGCTGGAGCGCCAAAAGCATCCCATCCCATTGGATAAAGTACATTATAACCTTGCATTCTTTTCATTCTAGCTAAAGCATCTTGAGCTGTATAGCTTCTTACATGTCCTACATGAAGCCCTGATCCTGATGGATATGGAAATTCTACTAATATATAATATGGAGTTTTATTTTTATCTATATCTACCTCAAATGATTTATTATCACTCCAATATTTTTGCCATTTTTTTTCTATTTCTTTAAAATTATACATAAAATTCCTCCTATTTTCTATAATGTATTCCAATTAAATGATACAATAAAAGTATTAAAACTACTAATGTTAATCCGCCTATCAATATTTCTAATATCAAACTATCAAATAGTGATACAACATATACAGTTGTAGATAATATAAATGAATTAGTAAGACAAACCACGTTTGCGATAGACTTTAAATTTTTATCTGTTATCTTAATTTTATATTTATATCTTAAATATTTCATTTCTTTTCCTTCTGGAAATTTTTTAAGTACGCTTTTTCTACTTATTACAAATACTAAATAGAAAAGATACGCTATTACAAAGATAAATAAATACATCATTAAATCTTTCATTTTATCATCTCCTAAAGAAAAAAGCATCTTTAATATAGATGCTTTAAGCGTGATACTACCTTAATTTATGTATTTCTACATCAAAGATTTAACACATTTTAACACTTTTAAATAAGCTTAAAAGCAATTCCATAATTTTTCATCGCAATCTATTATACTATACTTGATTAATATAATCAAGTAATCTTAAAAATAAGTCTATATATTTTCTAGGTAAAAATTCTTTACCATTTGCAAGTTTTTTTATTTCTATTCTTTTTTTCTGCATACTATACTTAGTAGAAAACATTATTTCATCTACTTTTTGTTTATGAATTGTCTT
The DNA here is from genome assembly GCA_947624135.1 of uncultured Bacilli bacterium. GTDB lineage: Bacteria > Bacillota_I > Bacilli_A > RF39 > UBA660 > UMGS1613. Next base: position 5,809 of record CANQIV010000043.1, read on the forward strand.
TATTGGTAAATCACTTATTATCTCAATTATGTCTTCTTTTATTATTCTAATTGCATCTATTTCAATGTTAGTCCCACTACATATTATTGTTGTTTGAGCAGTAGTTGGAATGTTTTCAAGTTCTATTATAAAATCTGTATCGTCTTTATAACATTTACTTTTTATTTGTACATTTCCAATATAAGTCTCTACTCTAGATGTTGGATGGGTATTTTTAAATCTTATTTTATAATTTCTTTCCTTAGGAATTACATCTGTTTTTCCATTTACTGGAAGTATTGTAAGTTTATAATTATCTTTGTTATATATAAATTCTACGTTAGTAATTATATATTCACCTTTTAAATAATTATTAGTTTCGCCATCATCTTCATATATACTATAAGTATTGCTGGCGCCGGGAAATACAATTATTTCCATATTTTTAGGTGTACTGGTATCATTTCCAATATTTAATGACATTGGTATTATCGAACCAGCTTTAACAAATACAGGATATTCTTCATCTCTATAAAATGAAACGTATTTTTTATCTCCATAATATTTTTTCCCTGTAAAGAAATCATACCATATACCACTTGGTAAATATAGCTTATGTATTACACGATTCATGATATAATCTTTTTTTGAAAGAATTGGACTTACAAAAATTTCATTACCAAAGAAATATTCATTTGAATAAAATATATCATCATAAAGTACTGGATATCTATAATAAATAGGCTCTATTAATGGTTTACCATATTTATGATATTTATAACTTTCTGTATATATATAAGGTATTAGTTTATATCTTAAGTTTAAATAATCTGTAACTATTTTTGTAGTTTTTATTCCCCATTTCCAAGGTTCTCTTTTATAATACTTACCACCTTCTGAACCTAATCTAAGAATTGGAGAAAATACTCCTAACTGAACATATCTAGTAAATAATTCGTTATCTTCTGTACCGCCTATTGTACCACCAAAATCATGACTCCAAAACGAAATCCCCATATTTGAAGCTGATGCATTAAATTGAGGTATACTTGTTAGTGAATTCCAACTTACAGTAGATTTTCCAGCATAAAGTACTGGATATCTATGCGGTGCGACTAAAGAATTATACGCACTTATAAGTGGTCTTTTATTATTAACATTACTATTATAATATAAAAAGTGTTTTAATATCATTGTTCTATCTAAACTATTAATATTAAAAGATTTTAGTGCGAAATAATCTATTCCATAAGTTGTTATTGGATATATTATTAGTTTTAGAAAAGCATCAATGTTTTTTTCGTCATAAACATTAAAAGGAATGTTACCATTTTTATCCTTTGGTAAGTATGCTTCTAATTTATTAAAACATTTTCCGTTTTGTTTAAATACTAATGGATCTTCTATAGCAAGTCCTAGTTTTATTTTTTTATTATGAAAATATGTACTTAACATTTTAGGTGCTTTATAGTTTGGATTAAACTCAAAATCGTTATCTTTTTGCCATTTGTTAAGTGTAAATACTGAAATTGGTATATTATTTTCTTCAAATTTTCTTATTAAATGTGATATATCAAATTCGCCATAAAATTCATTTTTATCCCACCAATTTCCAAGTGCATATCGAGGAATTAAAGGAGGATATCCAGTAAGTAGAAAATAATCATTTAATGCATAAAAGAAATCTTTATTATACATAAATACGTAAATATCTATTTTAGAATCAGTTCTTTTTTTAAACGCACCATTTTCAAGTATTACAGAAGATTTTGAATCATCTATAGAAGCAAATCCATCAAGTGAATATAAACCTCTTACTTTTTTAGTATCATTTTGTATTTTGTATGCGCTAGTTCCATAATTTCTAATTTCTGGATGTTTATAATACCAAACTTTATCGGTATTTTTTAATTTTATTTTAAGATTTGCAGTTGGATTTAATTTAGTTCCTAAAAATTTTCTATCCTTTATATATGTAAGTTCAAAGTAATTAGTAGTTATTGTTATAATATTACCATTTTGTTTAAATTCAAAATTTGGTTTTGGAAAATTTCTATACCATACAAGTTCTGTAGGGTTATTTTCAAATATTCCATCTTCACTATACTCTAATCTTAATAATCTTTCTGTAATAACTGTAATACGGAACTTTTCACCCATTATAATACTATCAGGATTTGGAGTTGCTAAAGCTAAATTAAATTTAAATTTTTCTCCTAAATTATACATTAGACCACCATTTTCTTATTCTTTTAACTAAAATAATTATAACATAAAAAAAGTTAATAAACAATATTAACTACATATTTTGAGCAACTACATCATCATTAAATTCACTAACTTTTTTATTTAAAAAATTAACCATACAAAATACTATAAGAAATCCTATTATAGCTATAAATATATATACAAATATATAGTTTAATTCTTTATGTAAAATATTTTCTTTATTACTTGTATTCATTTTTTAACACCACCAAATCTTCTATCTCTTTTATTATATATATCGAGCGCTATATCAAAATCTTCATTTTTAAAATCTGGAAATAGAGTTTCTGGAAAATACATTTCTGCATAAGCCGCTTGAAATAACATAAAATTACTTATCCTTATTTCTCCACTTGTTCTAATAAGTAAATCTATATCTGGAATACTATTATATAGATAAGTTTCAAATGTTTCTTCTGTTAAATTATTTATATCTATTTTATTGTTTTTATAGTCTTCTGCTATTTTTTTAGTCGCATCTACTATATCAGCTCTACCACCATAATTAAAACAAACATTTAATGTATGTTCAGTATTATTTTTTGTTTTTTCTTCTACCTCTTCAATTGCGTTTAAAACATCATCTCTAATATTATCTTTTCTTCCTGAAAAAATTATTTTAACGTTACTATCCTCTTTTATTAAATCATGTATTTTTTTTACGAGTAAATTCATTAGATAATCTACTTCTTCTTTATCACGCTTAAAATTTTCTGTAGAAAAAGCAAATATACTAAGTATTTTAACTCCTCTTTTAAATATATAATCAGATAATTTTTTTAATGTATCAAAACCTGCTTTATGACCTAAGCTTCTTTTAAGTCCTCTTTTTTTAGCCCATCTACCATTACCATCTAATATTATAGCAACGTGATTTGGGATTTTATATTCATCGCTCATACTATTACCTCAAATTCATTATATCATTAACTTTATATTTTTACAACAGTTCACTTTTTTTTATTATAAATACTTTACCACTCGTATAAAATGCATAAAATATTTCTTCTAATTCTATATTTTTTTTCTTTAAAATATTTATTATCCATTTGTAATCTTTGTTTATTTCTTTAAGTACATCATAATCTATTATTCCATCAAGTATGAGAGGTAGAGGATAATCTTCATCATCTAAAAAGGTAGATAATTGTCCATTATTTTCAAGTACTGCATATTTAACTTTATCTATACTTTTAATTCCACTTAATCTAAGTTCAGTAAGTAAATCATCTAATGAGTATCTAATTTTAACCATCTCTTTAAAGTTTATTTTTCCATTTTTTATTATTACAGTTGGTTTACCATCTATCAAGTTTCTTATTTTTTCGCTTTTAAGACTTACAAAGCTAATTAGTATTTGTACGATGGATAAAACTAGTATTGGAACTACTGAAAGTAATATACTTTCTTTTTCTCTTTCTATTCCAAGTGCGATTAATTCTGCAATTAATACTGATACGATTAAGTCTACTATACTAAGTTCTCCAACTTCTTTTTTTCCCATTACTCTATATACAAATATTACGAAAAAATACATAAATAAAGTTCTAAGTATTAAATTTATATACATACTATCACCATTATATAATGTTTAAAGAATATTTTTTTATACAATAAAATATTATTAATTAGGTGATATGATGAAATATTTTAAAAAGTTAGGATTTGGATGCATCTACTCATTTATAAGTATTCTTTTATTAACATTTCTACTTACAATATTTAGTTATTTTAATATTATAAATGGTAAATTTGTATCTATATTAAAAATTATTATACCTATTATATCTTTATTTATAGGTGGATTTTATATAGGAAAAAGAACAAGTAAAAAAATTTTATTTGAGGCTTTAAAGTTAGGATTTATATTTTCTTTAGTATTAATTATTCTTAATTTAATATTTAGTAACCCTTTTAAATTAAAATATATATTATTTTATATAATATTAATTGGGTCTAGTATAATGGGTACAATGGTGGGTACATCTAAAATTAAAAAATAAGCAAAAAAACCTAGATTAAAACTAGGCTTTTTAATTTTTAACACTAATTAATATGCTTTAAATCCTCCATTATATATAGTTTTTCCATCTACTTCTATTTTAGAAATTTTAGTATAACTAGTAGTCGTGCCCTTTGCTCCGCAGTTCCATAATAAAAGTCCTTGATTATAGGCTGTATTATAACAATCTGTACAATTAGCCCAACTTCCCCAAGTACCATCTTCTCTTATAGATGAAAAATCTCTATAATACCCTGTATCGGTTTTTTTTATTTCCGCATATGTATATTTAGTGTATGGATATCCCAAAGTATACATAGTAATTTGTGACCTGTCAGTATCCATATTAGATGGACAAGTGGCAGTTATTGTCATAGTAATTACTCCACCAGAATCTGTGACACCAGCATTTGATATTGGACATATCGTAGATTCATTATAATTATAAGTAACTGTATATAAAGTTTTAGAAAAACATTTTGTGTTACCTGCTACATCTTTCAACCAGATATATGTTGGCCCATAACCTGTAA
>CANQIV010000044.1 GCA_947624135.1 uncultured Bacilli bacterium
AAAGAGATAGATTATATAATTAAAGGTAATGAAGAATTGGAAGAAATAGGTAAACAATATAAAAAGTATGTAAATGAAGAAGATGTTATAGGAGCGTATGATTATGAGTTACACCAAAGAGAATTGGCTAGAATAGAAAAAGAGGAAGCTATAGAAGATGCATTAGAAACTGCAACTAAGCAAAGCAAAATAGAAAAAGAAGAAGCAGTAGCTGAAAAATCTGTTGAAATAGCGAAAAATCTATTAAATTTAGGTATAGAAATAGATAAAATAAGTAAAGCTACTGGATTAAGTATAGAAGAAATAAAAAATTTATAGAATTGCTATTAAGTAGCAATCTTTTTTTGCTAAAATTATTATATATAAAACAAAAAATATAAATATCAAAAAAAACATCATTTTATTATTGATATAAAATAATATTTATATTAAAATAGTATTAATTTGAAAGGAAATTTGCTATGAATCAAGTATATTTATTTTTAAGTAATTTGAATCTTAATGACAAATATGTAGTAGTAGCTACTAGTGGTGGACCAGATTCAATGTTTTTATTAAATTTATTAGTAAATTTAAAAGAAAGTTTAAATTTAAAAATTGTAGTTGCTCACGTTCATCATAATCATAGAAAAGAAAGTGATGAAGAAGCAATAAAATTAAAAGAATTTTGTTTACAAAATAATTTAATATTTGAAATGAAAAAAATAGAAAAATATCCTAATAATAAATTTAGTGAAGAATTTGCTCGAGAATTCAGATATAATTATTTTGACGAAATTTTAAAAAAATACAAAACAGATATTCTTTTTACCGCACATCATGCAGATGATTTAGCTGAAACCATATTAATGCGTATAACAAGAGGTTCAAGTATAAAAGGTTATGCAGGATTTTCTAAAATATCAAAAGATAGAGGTTATAAAATAATAAGACCACTAATATATATTACTAAAAAAGAAATAGAAGATTACATGAATAAAAATAAAATATGGTATGCGGTTGATATTTCAAATGAGAGTGATATTCATACAAGAAATAGATATAGAAAATATATATTACCTAAATTGAAAGAAGAAAATAGTAAAGTTTCTGATAAATTTATAGAATTTAATGAAAAATTACTTTTAGTTGATGAATATATTAAAAAACAAGCACGTATTAACTATATCGATATAGTTAACAATAATACTATAGATATAATTAAATTTAATGAACTAGATAAAATAATTAAAATATATATACTTGAAGAATATACAAGAAATTTTTACAAAAAAAAGATAACTGAATTAAATTATAAACACATAAATTTAATAATAGATATGTTAGAAACTAAAAAAAATTCAAGTATAAATTTACCAAATAATACGAAAGGTGTTTTAGAGTATAATAAATTTAAAATTGTTGAAATAAAACAAAATTCACCATATAACTACACTTTTTATGATAAAATAAAATTACCTTGTGGTGGGAAAATTGAAATAGATAATTCATCTCAACTTACTTCAAATTATGTTATACATTTAAATAGTAAAGATATAAAATTACCATTTCATGTAAGAAGCAGAAAAGATGGAGATAAGATTACTGTAAAGAATATGTCGGGAACTAAAAAAGTTAATGATATTTTTATAGATTCTAAGATATCTAAAGAACAAAGAGACACTTATCCTATAGTAACAGATGACGATGATAATATAATTTGGATACCGGGTATAAAAAAATCAAATTTTGATAGAAAAAAAGATAAAAAGTATGATATAATATTAAAGTATATAAAGGAGGAAAACAATGGATAAAAAAGTTGTTAAGAGAAGTATATTCTCATATGTATTTTTATTTTTAGTAATAATTGGAATATTTTACTTTGTTAACATTTTAAATAATAAAGTAAATGATTTATCATATAGTGAATTTTTAACAGAATTAAAAAATGATAAAGTAACAGAACTTAGTATTATTCCTAATAGTAGTCAAGGAACATATTCACTAAAAGGTAAATTGAAGGGATATAAAGAAAACGAAACATTTTCAGCATCAGCTACTTTAAGTGAAGAAACTTTAAGACAAATAAGTGAACTTACTGCATCAAAAGATGATATAGATGTAAGAGTATCTAAAGATCCTGAATCTAGTTGGTTTTTAGTATTTTTAGTAAATATACTACCAATGGTATTATTACTTGGTATAGGATATTTCTTTATTGCTAAACAAATGGGTAGTGCGAATAAATCAATGGATTTTGGAAGAAGCAGAGCTCGTCTTACAAGTGACAAAGATAAAGTTAAATTTGATAAAGTTGCTGGTTTGACAGAAGAAAAAGAAGAAGTTCAAGAACTTATTGACTTTTTAAAGGAACCTTCTAAATTTAAAAAAATGGGTGCGCGTATTCCTAAAGGAGTATTACTTGTAGGTCCTCCAGGAACAGGTAAAACATTACTTGCAAAAGCAGTTGCTGGAGAAGCTAATGTACCATTTTATTTCATTAGTGGTTCAGATTTCGTAGAACTTTTTGTAGGTGTTGGAGCTAGCCGCGTAAGGGATATGTTTAAACAAGCAAAACAAAGTGCGCCTTGTTTAATATTTATAGATGAAATAGATGCAGTTGGACGTCAAAGAGGAACAGGTCTTGGTGGCGGTCATGATGAAAGAGAACAAACATTAAATCAATTACTAACTGAAATGGACGGATTTGGAGCTAACGAAGGTATAATTGTTATCGCGGCTACAAATAGACCAGATGTACTTGATCCAGCTTTACTTAGACCAGGAAGATTTGATAGACAAATTACTGTTAATTTACCAGATGTAAAAGGAAGAGAAGAAATATTAAGAGTACATGCTAAAGGGAAGAAATTTTCTAAAGGTGTAAAATTAGAGAATATAGCAAAGCGTACTGTAGGATTTAGTGGAGCAGATTTGGAAAACTTACTTAATGAAGCAGCTCTTCTTACAGTAAGAAGAAAAAAGCCAGCAATAACTATGTCTGAAATAGATGAAGCACACGATCGTGTACTTATGGGGCCAGCAAAAGTTACCAAAAAATATACAGAAAAAGAAAAAAGATTAGTTGCTTACCATGAAGCAGGTCATGCAGTAGTTGGTATAAAACTTGAAGGCGCTAATGAGGTTCAAAAAATAACTATAATACCTCGTGGTCAAGCAGGTGGTTATAATCTAATGCTTCCAAGAGAAGAAACATTCCTTTCAACTAAAAAAGAACTTACAGAAACTATAAGTGGATTACTTGGAGGACGTGTAGCAGAAGAAATAGTATTTAACGAAGTAACTACAGGTGCTCATAACGATTTTGAAAAAGCAACTAAAATAGCTCGTGCTATGGTTACAGAATATGGTATGAGTGATTTAGGACCTATTCAATTTGAACATCAAGATTCAAGTGTATTTTTAGGAAGAGATTATAATAAGAGTCGTAATTTTTCAAGTCAGGTAGCATTCGAAATAGATCAAGAACAAAGAAAAATAATAAATGAATGTTATGAAACAACTAAAAAAATAATAAAAGAAAATAGAGATTTACTTGATTTAATTGCTAATACTTTACTAGAATATGAGACAATAACTAAAGAACAAATTGATTATTTAGTTAAAAACGGTTGTATGCCAGATGAAGATGGTGAGGTAGATTTAAGCGATTATAAAGAAGCATCATTAAATGATTTAACTTTAGATGAATTAAAAGATTTAGCTAAAGAAAAAGAAATAAAAATAACAAGTAAAATGACTAAATCAGATATTATAAAAAGTTTAGAAGATAACGAAGAAGATAATGAATAATTATCTTTTTTTATATTGTTATTGTAAAAACAAAAAAAATATGTTAGAATATCCATAGGGTAGAAAAGAATAAAGAGGTGACATATTATATGAAAAAGAAAGATATTGATAACAACACCAAAACAAAGAACAATGATAGTGATATTTTTAATGAATATTTTGAAAATATGAATCTTGAAAATGATATGCAATCTTTTTATGATATAATGAACGACCCTAAACTTACTGATGAACATCAAAAAAGAGCTAAGTTAAATAAATTAAGAATTGAAAATCATAGAAGATATCACAATATAAGAATATCAAAATTAGAAAATTTAACATATGATTTTAACTATATAATAAGAGATACATTAAATTTATATAAAATAATAGATTCAAGTAGATTACTTGTACATACATTAGAAAAAGCAGAAAATACTAAACTAATACTAGATAAAATTTATAGAAATTTAGGTAGATTAGATAGAATAGTAAAAAATACGTTAAAAGATTTAATGAAACGAAATGACGAAATAGAAGAAAAATTAAGCGTAGAATATTTTGATAAATTTAATTTAAAATCTACAGATAGAAAAATACTAATGATAATATATAATAAATTATTAGTAGTAGACCCTCTTCCAACTGAAGATGCTTACGTTAGTTTAGACATACAAATAAAAAGAAATAAATACATAACAGAAATACTTAAGATACTTGGATTAGATGCAAAAAAAATTTGTATTTCTGAAGGAGAAAAATTAAAAGAATTAAATGATAAAATAAATATTAAAATAAAAGAAATTAACGATAAAATAATTTATTTAGAAGATTTAATGCAAGAAGGAAGCAAATATTCACAGAATTTTACTAATTTTAAAAACTATTTTAATGGTCTAATAGCTTACGATGATAGAAATTATGAAAAAGCAAATGATTTATATGAAATTTTATTTAATGATGAAAATTTAAAATTATCTATAAACAAATATGAAGAATTATTTATAGAAGAAAGAGAAAAAAATAAAAGAGAAGAACAATTTATATATGAAAAATTTGGAATAAAAAATGTCAAGATGACGTTAGAATATATAAAAAATAATTATTTTAGTAATTTAGATGAAGAAAGTAAATCAGTTATAGAACACATTTCAAGTAAAATTGAATCTGATAAATACGATTTAAATCAAGTAAAACAAGCTTTAGAATTAATAGTAAAAGATATATGGAAGAAAACAATTACTAACGTATATTCTTATAAACCTAATGAAGATTATTATTTCTTATGTTCTAATAGCGCATTTATAGAAGATAAGTATCAAGCAATATTGATAACAAAAAATGAGATAAATAAAGTTAATAATTATGATGAATATCAAATAGGTTTTATATGTAGTTATAATGAAAATTTACTTTATATTACTGATAATGAAAATATTGATACAGTAAATTACGATGACTTATCTAACCTTAAAACACCTATTCAAATAGAACAAGAATTTATTAATTTTAGAATATGCAATAGAATAGCTTTAAATGGTTATAAAACATCTCATGAAGCAGTATATTATATAAATGATGGTAGCAAAAAAAAATATATGAAAGCTCTTGAACTTGCTAACACATATAAATTACCTTTAATAGTTATAAATAAGGACAGCTAGTAATAGTTGTCTTTTTCTTGTTTAATTTTTAAAAAAATAGTATAATAAAAATAGAGGTGTAGTATGAAAAAGAATACATTTATGGAAGGCGCTATACTTGCAACAGCGGGTATACTAATAGTAAAGGTAATAGGACTTATTTATGTCATTCCTTTTAATGCACTAATTGGAGAACAAGGAGGTGCTTTATATGGATATGCATATAATATATATCAACTTTTTTTATCAATATCCAGTGCAGGATTTCCTTTTGCTGTTAGCAAACTTACAAGTGAATATAAAGCACTCGGTAATGAATTAGCTGTTCGTGAAACATACAAACTATCTACAAAAATAATAATGTTAATATCAATAATAATATTTGTTCTTTTATTTATTTTTGCGCCACAATTAGGTAAACTTATAATAGGAAATAATATAGGTGGTAATACTTATAGTGATATAGCATTCGTAATTAGAATGGTTTCATTTGCAATCTTAATAGTACCATTTTTGAGCGTAACAAAAGGATTTTTACAAGGAAATAAATATATTGGCCCAACAAGTATAAGTCAGATAATAGAACAGATAGTAAGAGTTATAGTAATACTTTTAGGAAGCTTTATCGCACTTAAAATATTTCATACAAACTTGAAAACTGCTGTAGGTATTGCAGTTAGTGGAGCCTTTTTTGGAGGACTTTTCGCATACATTTATCTTAAATATAAAATAAAAAAAGCAAAATTGTTAGAAAAAAAATCATATAAAAAAGAAAACGTTATAGAAAGAAAAGATATAATAAAAAAGATTTTAAAATATTCAATACCATTTATAATAATAAGTTTGCTTTACAATTTATATAATACAATAGATATGATACTTGTATCAAGAACAATGAGCGATTTATTACACTATCCAATTTCGACAGTTGAATCAGTAGTTAGCGTATTTACAACATGGGGTGTAAAATTAAATAATATAATAATCGCTGTAATAACTGGAATTATAACAAGTTTAATACCTAATATAGTAAGTAGTTATACTAAAGGTAATAAGAAAGATGTAGATGATAAATTTAATAAAGCCTTACAATGCGTATTATTTATAATGGTACCAGCAACACTTTTCTTATCATTTTTAGCTAAACCAGTTTGGACATTATTTTATGGTAATAGTTTTTTTGGACCAGAGGTTTACAGAGTTTATGTCTTTTCCGCACTCTTTGGAGGATTTTATTCAATAGTAGTAAATACTCTTCAAGGAATAAATAAATATAAATTAGTAATAATAACAGTATTTATAGGATTAATATTAAATACAGTATTAGATGTACCACTTATGTTACTTATGGATAATTTAGGATATCAAGTAAGTCATGGTGCGGTATATGCCGCAATTATAGGATATTCTACATCAGTTATAATCTCTTTAATAGTGCTACATAAAAAATATCAATTTAAATTTACTGATACAAGAAAAAGATTACCTAAATACGTTATATCATGGTTAATATTTGAAATAACAATAGTATTACTAAAATTAATAATACCAACAAATTTAAGTGGAAGATTAATACAAATACCAATACTTTTAGGATTTGGATTAGTTAGTTTTGGTATATATATATTAATTAACTATAAAAATGGAAATTTAAATAATTTAATTGAAATGAGGAAAAAAAATGAAAATAGGAATAGCAAATGATCATAGAGGATATGAAACAAAACAAAAACTTACAAAATATTTAACAGATTTAGGATATAATGTAATAGATTATGGAACTAATTCACAAGATAGAGTTGATTATACTAAATATGGCTTTATATTAGGTGAAAAAGTTGCAAATCATGATGTAGATTATGGAATAGCAATATGTGGTAGTGCTATTGGAATATCTATTGCGTGCAATAAAGTAAAAGGTATAAGATGTGGAAAAGTCAATACAGTAGAAGAAGCGATACATGGTAAAGAAAGAGATTTTGTAAATATAATTGCTATCTCTGGAGAATCTGATATAGAAAACAATAAAAAAATAGTTAAAGCATTTTTAGATTCAAAAGAAAATATGACTGATCCAGCATATAAAAAAAGAGTAGATCAAATAATAGAGTACGAAAATGATTAAAGCTTGTCTTTATATTATGATATTACCTTTTACAATATGGATGATGGAAGGATTAGATTTAAATAAAATATTCAAACAAGGGAGAGTAATCCAAGCAAGAATTTTATATTTAATGATTGCAATTTCACTTACCTATTTAGTAGTTAACTTTTTCTATGATTTTTTTATAAATACAAAAATATTATAGTAGTATGTTTTTTTGAGGAGGAGATAACTTGATAAAAAAAATACTACTTTTTTCATTATTAATAATATTTATTCCATTTATAATTGTTTCACTTTTTTTAAGTAATGATGAAATAACTTTTAATTTTTCAAGCAATAGCATAGTTAGAGTTTATAGAGAAGAAAAAGGTGTAATAGATGAGGTTCCACTTGAAGAATATGTAGTAGGAGTTCTTGCCGGTGAAATGCCAGTAGAATTTGAAATGGAAGCTTTAAAAGCACAGGCTGTAGCTGCTCGTTCGTATGTAATGACTAAAATAGAAGAAAATTATAAAAATGACTATGATGTAGTAGACACCATAACAAATCAAGTATATTTAGATAAAGAATACTTGATGTCAGTTTGGGAAAATTCATATATAGAAAATATAAATAAATTAAAAATGGCTGTAATATCTACAAAAGGTGAGTATCTTTCATATAATGACAAAGTAGCAAACGCTTTATTTTTTTCAACCTCATCTGGTATGACAGAAAATTGTGAAGATGTATTCGACGCTAAAGTAGAATATTTAAAAAGCGTAGATAGTCATTGGGATACGACCTCACCAGTTTATAATACAACAAACACATTTACCCTTGCTGACTTTTATAGTAAATTAGGTTTACCATACTTGAATAATTTAAGTATAAATATAGTAAATAAAGTAGACACAGGAAGAATAATGAAAATAAAAATAAATAATAAAACTTTTACTGGAGATGATATAAGATTTAAATTAGGACTTAGATCTTCAGTATTTGAAATAAAACAACAACAAGAAAGCGTTGTAATAACATGTAAAGGATTTGGACATGGAGTTGGAATGAGTCAATACGGCGCAAACGGAATGGCGAAAGAAGGATATAACTATCAAGATATATTAAAACATTACTATACTAATATAGAAATAAAAAATTACAATATTAATTAGAGGCCAACATAAATAAAATCTTGTAATTTAATAAAATATATAGTAAACTATCATAAGAAAGAAGTGAAATTATGAGTTTAACAGCAGGTATAGTAGGATTACCAAATGTAGGTAAAAGTACGTTATTTAATGCAATTACAAAAAAAAATATATTAGCGGCCAATTATCCTTTTGCAACCATAGATCCTAATGTAGGTGTAGTAGTAGTTCCAGATGAAAGATTAGATTATTTAAATAAATTATATAATCCTAAAAGTTTAGTTCCTACAACATTTGAATTCACTGACATAGCAGGTCTTGTTAAAGGAGCGTCATTAGGAGAAGGTTTAGGAAATAAATTTTTATCACATATAAGAGAGGTAGACGCAATATGTGAGGTAGTAAGATGCTTTGAAAACAATGATATAATTCATGTAGAAAATAGTGTCGATCCTATTCGTGATATAGAAATAATAGAAATAGAATTAATACTATCCGATTTAGAAATAGTAGAAAACAGATTTAATAAAATAGGTAAAAAAGCTTCAATGTCAAAAGACAAAGAAATACAAAAAGAAGCAATAATATTAACGAAATTAAAAGAAGCATTAGAAAAAAATATTCCAATAAGAAGAATAAATCTAACAGACGATGAAAAAAACTATATAAAACCATTTAATCTACTTACAAGTAAACCTATAATATATGTAGCAAACGTATCAGAAGATGATTTACTTATGAAAAATAATAAATATATAGAAAGCGTTAAAGAATACGCTAAAAAAGATAATGCAGAGGTAGTAGTAGTATGCGCTAAAGTAGAATCCGAATTAACTGATATGAATCAAGATGAAAAGATAGAATTCTTACACGAACTTGGTATAGATATGAGCGGTATAGATGAACTTATAAAAGCATCATATAGTTTACTTGGATTAAAGACATTTTTTACAGCAGGATTAGATGAAGTAAGAGCTTGGACATTTAAAAATGGTATGAAAGCACCCTCATGTGCTGGAATAATACATACAGATTTTGAAAGAGGATTTATAAAGTCAGAAATAATGAGTTATGATGATTTAAAAAAATTTGGTAGTGAAAAAGCAGTAAAAGAAGCAGGACGTATGAGACTAGAAGGAAAAGAATACGTAATGCAAGATGGAGATATTTGCTACTTTAGATTTAACGTTTAAAAAACTTTAACACATATAGTACATATTAAATCAAAAATAAATAAACCAATAAATATATAAGTAAGGTAAGTAGGTATCTTACTTATTATTTTATCCATTATAGGCTTAATAAAATATACAGTAAGAATACTACTAAGTCCCCATATTAAAGACATTTCTAACGAAGTATATTTTCCAATATTAAATCTATGATTAGTATAATCCCAAATTTCAGTATTAAAAATAAATTTAATTATATATCCTCCAATTACCTCTAATGTAGATAGTATAACTGAGCTACAAATAAATAATAAAAGTAATTTATAAATTTTTTTTAACTTATATTTATCTAATAATTTATTAATATATAAAATAATTATAGAACCAAATCCATATATTGGAGTCCAACTACCAAGCAAAATTCCACTTTCACCATTTGAATAGAAAAAACATTCTATCATGTGACCTATTATCGACATAATAAAAAAGTAATTTAAATAATACATAATATTCACCATTATTAATATGCTGAATATTGGTAAAAATATGTAGATTAATATTTTATAAATAACAATATAAATTATAAATATAAATGAATTTTTAGAAAAATATATAATAAAATATAACAAAATGTAGTTTACAAATAAAAAAAAGTTTGCTATAATCCTGAATTTGACAGTTTTGAAAGTCAAAAATCTCCTAAAGCCATGTTTTATAAGACTTTAAGAGATTTTTA
>CANQIV010000045.1 GCA_947624135.1 uncultured Bacilli bacterium
TTACAATATTATTTCAAACAAAGTTCACCTTTGTTATCTATATTAAAAATCGTATACATTTTAACTAATGTTTAACACATATTTTTTAATTTTTGTAGTTTTTTCTTTAAAATTATCTAAAATGGCATTCTCATATTCCCATTTTTCATACTTTTCATCATTTTTTTCATTTGCTCAAACTGATTAAGTAATCTATTTACCTCTTCAACGCTCCTTGCACTTCCTTTAGCAATTCTAACTTTTCTATTAGCTTTTAAAATTTCTGGATGTCTTCTTTCATAAGGCGTCATTGAAAGTATTATAGCTTCTATATGAGCCATATCTTTTGGATCAACTTTAACACTTTTTAATTCTTTAGGAACGCCCGGTAACATTTTTATTAAATTTTCTAATGGTCCTAATTTTTTTACTTGTTTAAATGTACTTAAGAAATCTTCTAAGTCAAATTTACCTTGTTCCATTCTTTTTGCAGCTTTCTTAGCTTCATCTTCATCTATTACTTCTTCTGCTTTTTCTATCATGGTCATAATATCTCCCATACCAAGTATACGAGTGGCCATTCTATCTGGGTAAAATTCATCAAGTCCATCCATTTTTTCACTGACACCTACAAATTTTATAGGTATATTTGTCAGATGTCTTATTGAAAGTGCAGCACCACCTCTTGTATCACCATCAAGTTTAGTAAGTATTGCACCTGTAAGTGGTAATTCATTATTGAATCCTTCTATTATATTTACTGCATCTTGACCTACCATACTATCTAAAACCAATAATATTTCATTAGAATTTACACTTTCATTAATATTTTTTAATTCATCCATAAGTTGTTCATCTATATGTAATCTACCTGCAGTATCTATTAATACATAGTTAAATTTATTTTCTTTAGCATATTTTATCGCATTTTTTGCAATCTCTATAGGGTTTGATTTTCCCTCTTCATATACCTCAATATTTAATTCTTTACCTATAGTTTTTAACTGATCAATAGCTGCTGGTCTATATACATCACAAGTAACGAGTAATGGATTTTTTTTATATTTTTTTCTAAGTAATAAAGCTAATTTACCAATAGTTGTTGTCTTACCACTACCTTGAAGACCTACAAGCATTAATATACTAGGATTACCACTTGTATATATTTCTTTTTTCTCTCCACCTAAAAGTTCAACTAATTCATCTTTAAGTATTTTTACAAATTGTTCACTAGGCTTTAAACTTTTAGTAACCGCTTCACCGAGTGCTTTTTCACGCACGTTATTTATAAATTCTTTTACTACTTTATAATTTACATCTGCTTCAAGAAGAGCAAGTCTAATTTCTCTTGTTACTTCGCTAATATTATCTTCTGTTATTTTTCCATATCCTCTTATCTTATTTACAGCGTTTTGTAATCTATCTCCTAAACTTTCAAACATGTTATCTTCTCCTTATTACATAATATTATTATATAGAATTCATTATAATTTGTCTATATTTTAAAGAAAAAATAGCAAACGCTATTTTAATTTTGCTAATATCGCTTCTAAATTTTCTTTTTCTTGTTTTAATGTTTTCTTTTCTTGCTCAACTATATTTTGAGGTGCTTTTGAAACATAATTTTGGTTTGATAATAGTGTTTCTCTTCTTTTTATGCTATTTTCTAATTTTTCTTTTTCTTTAGTTAAATTAAGAATTTCTTTTTCTAAATTTTCACTACCATCATACATTAATGATATATTTTTATCTATAACGATTTCATTTAAATTATTTTTTTCTTGTATAAATTTATCATCAGTTAATTTTAACATATTTTTAATTATATCTATATTATCTATTTTTTTATAATATATATAATATTCTTTTATATTATTTTCTAATTTTACTTTTCTTATTTTAGATATAAGTGTCAAAGTATCTTCTAAATTTACATCATAATTTAAATTTTTATCGTATTTTGGATAACTACTTATCATAATTGATTCATCTGTTTTTATTGGAAGCATACTATATATTTCTTCAGTTACAAATGGCATAAATGGGTGTAATAACTTAATTATGTCTGTAAGAACTTTTAATAAAACACTTTTTGTCGTATTATTCATGTTATGTTTAGCAAGTTCTATATACCAATCACAAAAATCGTCCCAAATAAATGAATAAAGTTCTGAACCTACTACATTAAATTCATATTTTTCCATGTGTTTTCTAATTAATTTTATTGAATTATTTAATTTATTTAATATCCATTTATCACATATATTTAAATCATTTAAAGTATAATTTTTTTCATTTAAATCTTCTATATTCATAAGTACAAATCTAGAAGCATTCCAAAGTTTATTTATGAAATTCCATGAACTTTTTACTTTTTCTTCGTCATATCTAAGATCCATTCCAGGTGAGGATGATGTTGCAAGAAAATATCTAAGTGAATCACATCCATACTGATCTATTACATCCATAGGATCTACCCCATTACCAAGTGATTTACTCATTTTTCTACCTTGCTTATCTCTTATAAGTCCATGAATTAAACAATCTTTAAATGGTCTGGCATCAGTAAATTTTAATCCTTGAAATGTCATTCTATTTACCCAAAATGGTATTATGTCATATCCTGTTACAAGTACGTCATTTGGATAATATCTTTTAAAATCGTCTGTTTTTTCTGGCCATCCTAGGGTTGCAAAAGGCCAAAGTGCGCTTGAAAACCAAGTATCAAGTACATCGTTATCTTGTACCCAACCATCTTCTTTTGGAGGACACATTCCTACATATATTTCATCACCCTTATACCAAGCAGGAATTCTATGTCCCCACCAAAGTTGACGTGATATACACCAGTCATATGTTATTTCCATCCAATGGTTCATGACTTTTTCGAATCTTGAAGGTACAAAATTTACTTTAGTATCACTATTTTTTTGATTTTGTAAAACTCTATCTGCAAGGGGTCTCATTTTTACAAACCATTGACGTGATAGATATGGCTCTACTACTGCATCTGTTCTTTCACTATGTCCAACACTGTGTACCATTTTTTCTATTTTTATAAGTATTCCTGATTTTTTTAAATCTTCTACTAATTTTTTTCTACATTCTATATTTGTAAGTCCACAATATTCTAAAGCATTTTCATTCATAGTAGCATCTTCATTCATAACTACTATTCTTTCTAAATTATGTCTATTTCCAACCTCAAAATCATTTGGATCATGTGCGGGTGTTATCTTAACTACACCTGTTCCAAATTCCATATCAGCATGTTCATCTCCGACAATTGGTATTAATTTATTTACCACAGGTAAAATAACATTTTTACCTATTAAATGTTTATATCTTTTATCGTTTGGATTTACAGCTACTGCAGTATCACCAAATAATGTTTCAGGACGTGTTGTAGCAACCTCAAGATATTCATCACTATTTTCTATAAAATATTTTAAATGATAAAATGCACCTTCATCTTCTTTATATATTACCTCTTCGTTAGAAAGAGCTGTTTTTGCAACTGGATCCCAATTTATTATTTTTTCTCCCCTATAAATTAATCCTTCGTTATAGAGTGTTACAAAAACATGTTTTACGGCTTTGGTTAAATTTTCATCAAGAGTAAATGCTTCTTTTGTATAATCTAATGAAAGTCCAAGTTTAGCCCATTGTTTTCTTATATTATCTGAATATTCTCTTGTCCAATTCCAACATTCATCTAAAAATTTTTCACGTCCTAATTCGTATTTCCCTATTCCTTTGCTTTTTAATCTTGCAACTACTTTTGCTTCTGTTGCGATTGCTGCATGATCCATCCCAGGAAGCCACATTGTATCGTATCCATCCATTCTTTTAAAGCGAATCATTATATCTTGTAGAGTCGTATCCCAAGCATGTCCTAAATGGAGTTTTCCTGTTACATTTGGTGGTGGAATTACTATTGCATATGGCTTTTTGCTTAAATCTCCTGATTCAAAATATCCTTTTTTCATCCAATTTTCGTATTTATCTTTTTCTACTTGTATATGATTATATTTTTTATCTAACATAATATCACCTTTCTAAATAAAAAAACACCCTAGTATAAGGGTGCTTTAAGCACGGTACCACCTTAATTTATGTATTTCTACATCTCAAAAATATAACGGTTTAACCGGATTATTCTATTTACTTAAATAATCACTCACTTGCTACCTTCATATATTTTTCATTAAGAAAAGTTTTCAGCTAATACTTTTCATCTCTTGTAATTACTTAATATATTACTCCTCAAGTTCGACGTTTCTATATATTATAAATTATATTTAAATTTTTTTCAAGACTTTGTAAGTACAATTCTAAATGTTTCGTTATTAGATGTACCATTACCACTCAAATAACCAAATAAACTATCTCTAATTATCCATGAATTAGTTTGATCTATAAATGTTTTAGAGCCAGTATTTATATTATTTGTTTCACTTAATGCATCTCCATAACAAGTACCATTATTACAGTTAGTTATAGATGTATAATTATCAAAGTAATCATCAGAAGGTAAATTTTCAAATTCACTTGATGAAATAGATTTATTAAATACACCCATTACATATTCTCCACGTCCACCATTCATGTCATATACTCCTGTTATGTTTCCTGTTGTTGAGCTAGTTCCATTTTCATAAGTATCTTCACAATTACTTCCCATACCAGTTTTATATTCACCACAACTATTAGTTCCTATATTTTTTATTCCATAATTACTATAAGCTAAATATGAGACTGCTCCCCACTCAATATTTTTCGCCATATGAGAATTATAGCCATCTATATTTATAGTATTTGAAATAGCAAAGGAAGAATTTACGTTTTCTAGTATTTTAGATGTTTCATTTGGTAATATTGTTAAATTATCTATATTACCAGTCGTTTCAAATTTTCCTACCCATATTCCTGTTAAGTTTTTACCGCCGAAAACAAATGCTGGATGTATTTTATATTCATTACTAGGTTTTGTTTTTGAAGCATCTATAAAATTTATACTTATGTTATCTCCAGATATTTTATATTCATATTTAGGTATCCATACAAACATTGCTTTTACATCATTAGATATATCTAAACTCATTCCTACGTCTATTTTTTTTGTCGCATCCTTTAATATTACTGCATTAGCCCATTTTTTATTTGAATAATCATACCAATAATCATTAATATCTGCAACTTTCCAAGTGTTATCATCATATAAAACTGGAATTAATCCATCTAGTAGTAATGGTTCATTAGGTTTTAAATTTTCTCCATTTTTATATAATGCATCTAGTACATTATTTTTTTGTTTATCTAGTATTATTTTTCTACTACTCAAAATAGAAAGTGTAAGTAAAATTAAAACCACACACATAATCATTACAATATACATTATTGATGAAATGGCAAATCCTTTATTATTTAGTTTCATATATCTCCTCTTATTCTAAAATAATTATATATTATTATTAAAATTTATTCAAGTTGTTTTTAAATTTTTTTTATTGTATAATTAGTATGGTGAGGCTATGAAAAAATTCATAAAAATTATGATAATCATAATTATATTAGTTACTTGTTTTTTATTATATAGTAGACTTATAGGAACAAAAGGTATTATAACAAAAGAATATTCTATTATAAACTCAAATATACCAAATAGTTTTTATGGATATAAAATAGTTCAATTAAGTGATATTCACTATAAAGTAACTACTGATAAATCTGATTTAGATAAAATAGTTAAAGAAATAAATTTATTAAAACCTGATATAGTTATATTTAGTGGAGATTTACTTGATAATAATATAAAATATGAAAATAAAGATTATGAAGACTTAACTAAATTTTTAACATCGATAAAAGCTAATATTGAAAAATATTATATTAGTGGTGAGGAAGATTTAAAGTTTAATAATTTTGATTCTATTATGAGTAATGGTAATTTTAAAAATTTAAATAATAGTTATGAATTAATCTATAATAACGAAACTACTCCTATATTACTTGTCGGTAGTTCATCTAACTATTATGAAGATAATATAAATTCAACTATAAATAATATTAATAGTGAAATAATGAATAATACAAAATATAAAATTTTAATTATTCATGAACCTGATTTTATAGATAAAATTGATTATTCTAAATTTAATTTAATACTTGCTGGTCATTCACATGGTGGGCAAATTAAATTACCTTTTATTGGAGGCATTATTAAAGATAAATATTCAAATAATTATTACAAAGAATATTATGAATTAGGTAATACTTTAGTTTATATATCGAGTGGTATTGGAACTAGTAAATTTAAATTTAGATTTTTAAATAAACCTTCTATTAATTTATATAGATTAAGAAATAAATAATTATTTCTTATTTTTTTACCATATAATTTACTGGTGATTATATGTATACTAAAGAAGAAATAAATAACATAGATATTCAGTTAGTAGCGCTTTTTATAATACTTATAACTGATATTGTTTCTATAATTACTACATATAATCAAAAGCTTGATTTAGAAGATAAAGAAACTTTACTTGAATCTAACGAATTATATAAATTAACTTTACATAATAGAGAACTTATACTTATTTTATCTTTAGTATTTTTATACGTTAATTATAGGTTATATAATATTTCTAAAAAAAAGGGCGAAGATTTAAAATCTTATATTTTACAAATCATTGCTTCAATACTTGTAGTGGCATCTTGTATAATCGCACTTTATGTAGTTAAATTATCTGATAAAAATAATATTGTTGATATAGAAAATCCAATAATATAAAAAGAGAAAATTTAATTTCTCTATTTTCTATATGTTTTCACTACCAATAACTCTTATATATGTACCTGTAACTCTTCCTGCTTGAATTACAAAGTCCAATATATAATTTACAAGAGTTAACCAAAATGGAATAGTCGCTATAACTATAATTGGTATTACATATTTTTTTAATTTTAAATTTGCTTTCATATTATATTATTGCAAGTCTGTTTATGAATCCGTAAATTAATTTTGTTACAGCATGTATAATTTTTTTACTCCATAAACATCCACCATTTATTTCTTTTAACTCGTTATTTTCTAATTCTTTCATATATATCCTTATTTTACTTTACAATAAGCTCCACTCATTGTTCTTCTTATTGCTGAACCTAAGCTTCTTCCTAAATCTGTTATAAGAGAAACTGCACGTGATAATGCATTTATAAGTGTTGCACTAATACTAGCTCCTCCATTTATTTCTAATAATTCATCTTTTTCTAATTCTTTCATAAAAACCTCCTAAAAATTACATTTTAATGGTCTAACTAAACCATCTATAACCCCTATTATAAATGATACTCCTGCTACAATACCAGCAAGTATACCAAAGTGGAATGCTCCTCCATTTATTTCTTTTAATTCTTCATCTGTTAAATTTTTCATATATTAAATCTTCTCCTTTATTTTTAAATATTTTTTTACCTAATACGTTTACAAGTACTACGTTGTAATCAAAATTTATATTACTATCTAAAGTTACTTTTAATATTATTTTATCTTTTTCTTTTTTTAATATTTTAAATTCATATAATTTATTATTTATATATATTTTTTTATTTGAAAGATCACTATTTGTATATAATATTAAAAATGAATTTTCACCTATTTTTCTTATATATCCTCCATAACTTTTAATAGTATTAAAATATATAAAAAATAAAGTTAATAATATGCATATAAATATTATAGATATATATTTAGGAGTAAATTTAAGTAGTAATTGAGAAATATTATAAATTAATAAATTATCCATTCTTATAAACATTTTTTACTCCTCCTTTTTCTATTTTTATTAAGTTATCGAAAAGATCTAAATTATCTAGTCTATGTGAAATCATTATTATTGTTTTATCTTTGAAATTACTAAAAATTTTTTTTAGTATTTTTCTTTCTAAGTCTACATCTAATTGACTTAATCCTTCATCTATTATGAGTATTTGAAAAGGTTTTAAGAGATTTCTTGCAAGTACTATTCTTTGTTTTTCACCACCAGATAAATTAAATCCATTTTCTTCTATCAGCATATTAAATCCTAGATTAGTATCAATAAATTCATCTAAACAACATATATCACTTACTATATTAAGTTTACTAGAATCACTACCACTAAATATTAAATTATTATAAAGTGTATCATTGAATAAAACCTCATTTTGACTTATATAAAGAATGTTTTCGTTTATAGTGCTCAATTTATAATCATTTAAATCTATATTATTTATAAGAACGCTAGAATTTTTTATATCATAATATTTCATTAATATTTTAAATAGAGTACTTTTACCATTACCACTCTTACCTACTACCATTACTTTTGAATTCTTTTTAATTTTTAGATTGATATCTTTTAATACATAATCTTTATCATTAAATGAATAATCAAGATTTTTAAATTCGATATCTCCATTTTGAAAATTACTTATACTACCACTATAGTTCTTTTTATATGTTACTATATCAAGTACTCTTCTTAATGAATTTTTTGCTTCTTTTATAGTATTATCTAAATTAATAATATTTTTTATTGGTTCTAAAAAATATAAAAGAAGAGCTGTAAAAGTAAAAAGTTCACCTAGAGTTAAAGAGCCATTTATAACTAGAATACAACCTATAAAAGTTATAAATATAAAACCTATATCATTTATTACATCTTTTATAGAATTTTGTTTAAAATATACATTTTGAAAATTAAATATATCTTTTAATAAATTTTTATATTTATTTTCAAACTTACTATTTATACTATCTTCTAAATGGCTTCCTTTAATAGTTTCAAATCCACTAATTGTCTCTACCATATATGATGTAGTTTCGCCTTTTTTCATTTGTATTTTCTTTATATAGCCATTAAATAATCCCCTGAATAAAACTATTATTATAAAATACATTATGATTATAGCTAGTCCAATCAAAAACAGTAATTTATTTATTAGGAATAAAACTATTAAAGATATTAATGTAAGTGGTAAATCAATAAATAGTGATAAAGATACATTACTAATCATTTCCCTTATATTATCTAAATCATTTATTCTAGATAAAACATCTCCTGTTGTCCTATTTTTGTAGTAGCAATAAGGAAGCTTTATAATTTTATTATAAATATCTAAAGTGAGTGCAAGATCAAGTTTCTGATTAATTAGAGCCAGTGTTTTATTTCTTAAGTAATCTAGTATTATTTTTAAAATATAAATAGAAAAGAAAGTATAAAAAATAGTTAATAAGTATTGCTTTGAAGAAAAACCAATTCCATTAATCATATACTCTGTATAAAAGCTTGTACATATTGATAAAAAAGTTATAAAGATTGATAAAATGAATATAAATAACAAATTTTTTTTACACGGTTTTATTAAATTTTTAACAAATTTTATGAGAGGTAATTCCTTCTCAAAAGGCAAGTTTTTTAGAGGATAACATATGATAAAAACATTATTAAATATGTTATTAAATTCATCAAAAGAAATTTTCTTTATTTTATCTGCAGGATCTCCTATAATCAAATATTTTTTATCAAAATTAATTTCATATATTACTATAAAATGTTTATAGGATTTATCAATTATAACATTAGCAATACAAGGTAGTGTTATATCATTAATACTTATATCACCTAAATTGCAACTTATTCCTTTTGCTTCAAAACCTAAATTAATTAATGTATCTTTTAGATGATATGCTGTAGTTCCATCTTTATTAGTTTTAGTCATATCAATTAAAGTATTTTTTCTTACACTACCTCCATAGTATTTAATTATCATTTGTAGACATGCAACGCCACAGTCTTTTATTTCATCTTGCAAAATAATTGGATATTTTTTTATATTATCACCTCCTCACTTATATTATTCGACAAAACTTTTCGATTTCCTTTTTTTTACGAAAAAAAATTAAATTTTTTTATTTTATATAAAAAATAAAAAAAAGACAAAAATCTTTTTTCATTCTAAAAAGAATCTGTATCAATAACACAGATTCCATTAATATTAAATTTTATAATTAATTTATGAATAAAATTATATGAGTTTTATCTTATGCACTTGGAGTTAATACAGCGCGGAACGAAAAGCTGTGGAACGAATTGCCGTGGTCGTTGTGACTCGCGAACACCCCTGCACTAGCACCGCCGCCAATGTAACCTCCACGTACGACCCAAGGAATCGTAGAAGAAACAAAGTAACTATAATCTCCATACCAACCTGCGGTTTCTGAAAGTGCATGTCCATAACATACTTTTCCACCACATGCTTCTTTAGATGTTTCACTTGTATAACTATCGTAATATTTTGAAGGGATTTGAGATGTAAAACCTGCAAGATTAGTTGTTGATGTTGAACCCCATGGTAATTTTAAATCTGGTGTTGTATTGTATGCCGATTCGTAATAAGCCATTACTCTTTCCCATGCTCCTCCACTCATATCATATATTCCTGTTATATTTCCTGTTGTTGA
>CANQIV010000046.1 GCA_947624135.1 uncultured Bacilli bacterium
TCTTCTTTTTCTATTTCGCTTTGCTTAATTGCAGTTTCTAATGCTTCTGCTATAGCTTCCTCTTTTTCTATTCTAGCCAATTCTCTTTGGTGTAACTCATAATCATACGCTCCTATAACATCTTCTTCATTTACATACTTTTTATATTGTTTACCTATTTCTTCCAATTCTTCATCACCCTTAGTTATATAATATACCTCTTCTTCGTTGTTCGCTCCAAGTAATCCTAATAATCTACTTAAACCATCTAATTCGTTTACACTATTAGTATAACATAGTTCTTTGAAATATGGAATATCATATCTTATTATTGTCATTGCATCTGTTAGTATTTTACCTGTTTCTATTTCTATTATTTTATATTCTTCTTTTGATTTAATATGGTTTCCTTTTAAATCTAAATTTATTTGAATTTGTGATTTTATTTCTCTATATTCTTCTCCAGGATTTAAATCTTTACTTATATTTAAACATAATAATCTTGTATTTCTATTTATTATATCTTGATTTACTTGTGTATTTATTTCAAAGTTTATTTTTGTTCCATCTTCTAATTCTACTATTAAATCACAAGCTGTCTTTTTATCTTTATATGGTCTATTTATTAATTCACTATTTAATATAGTTATTTCTTTAGGTTCTATTGAAAGCATTCTTTTTAATAATATTCTTAATGGTTTTGTATTATTTACATTCCCAAATATTTTTTTAAATAATAAATCGAAATAAACTGGTATTTGTATTTTTGCTTTTGTTTTTTTAAACATCTATTTCCTCCTTGTTTCATGAGTCTAACATATTATTATTTTGGTGTCAAACATGCTCTTTTTAAAAATTGTAATTTAGCTTTTACATTTTTTTAATTTTTGCAAGTTTTAATTCAAATTTCAATTATTTTTTGTTAAAATAATCAAAAAACTGTAAAATTTAAAAAAATTGAAAAATTTTTATTTTTCAACTTTTTTATACTTAATCAATAATTTTACTTATGATACATCTCATTATTATTTATTTTATAAGCCCTATATATTTGTTCAAGAAGATTGACTCTAAATAATTGATGCGGAAAAGTTAATTTAGAAAATGATAATTTATAATTACTTTTATTTTTAATATCAGAATGTAGTCCATGTGAACCACCTATTATAAATGTTATATTTGGATAATTTAAATATATTTCATCTATTTTTTTTGCAAATTCTATACTACTTAACATATTTCCTTCAATTTCTAAAGTTATTATATAATCTTTAGAATCAATATATTTTTCTATTTTTTCTTTTTCTTTTAAAAGTATTATATCAATATTTGAATTATCTACATCATCTACCTCTATAATATTTACTTTAGTATATTTTGATAATCTTTTTAAATATTCATTTACTGCTTCTTTTATATACTTTTCTTTTATTTTTCCAACGCATATTATTTTTATCATACTTTATATAACTCCGTCATTTCATTTTGTTTCGCTACTAATATATTTTTAAACTCTATATTTTTTCTTTCTAATGTATCTTTTAATGTTGAAATAGCTAATTCAGATGTATTGTTTTGTTCACTTAAATGAGCTAAAATTATATATTTAGTATCAGGACCAATTAATTTAGATAAATAATAAGATGAATCTTTGTTTGATAAATGTCCTTTATCACCTAATATTCTTATTTTTGTAGAATGAGGATAATTAGGATTATTCATAAGTTTCTCTATATCATGATTACTTTCAAATACGTATATATTTTTATTATATATTTTTTTCAATATATTTTCATTTATATATCCTGTATCTGTAATATACACCATTGATGATGAATCTTCTTCTATTATATATCCTTTAATATCTTCAACATCATGAGATAACCTTATAGATTTTATAGTTATATCACTATTTACATCAATGCACTCTTCATTACTAATATTTTCTATTTTTAAATTTGATTCTTTTAAAATTTTATCTGAAATATATACAAGTGGATTATATTTCTTTTTAAAAACTCTGAGTCCTCCTACGTGATCTATATGTGAATGTGTTATAAGTACGATATCTATATCACTAGGATTAACACCTATACTTTTTAAACTTTTTTCGATGTAAAGTGAACTCGTACCTATGTCTATTAATATTTTATGATTTTTAGTTTCGACATAAGTAGAGTTACCTTTACTACCACTTGATAAGACACAAACTTTCATCGATAATAACTAAGAGGATTAGTAATGCATGAGTAACTTGGACAAGTTCTTATTTCATAATGTACATGAGGTCCACTACAACTACCTGTACAGCCTACATAACCTATTACATCTCCACGTTTAACTGTACTACCAACGGTTAAACCAGATCTAAATGAAGACATGTGTGCATATAAAGTATAATATCCATTATTATGATTTATTATTATATGATTACCATAACTATTCCATTTTCCATTTTTATCACGTTCTGGTGTCATTTGATATATAGTACCATTGTTTGTAGCGCGTACAGGAGAACCATATCCTGTTCCTGCTATATCAAGACCACTATGGAAATTTGATGTAGAATATATTCCAGGAATAGGAGCACGATAACCAAAATAAGATGTAATTGTATATCCACTATCAGTTGGCCAACCCCAAGATGTTGTACTACCTATATTAGGTACAAATTTTGTTCCTATATTTATTATTTTTGGTACTGACGTTGTTAAAGTTTGTTTATCAACTGGATCCACATAAGAAATTGCTCCATTAATTGTTTTAACATTTTGAGTTACTCTCTCTAAACCATTTTTACCTTCTTGTGTTACAAGTGTAGTTCCTTGAGTTAAATTAGAATCATATTGTTCCACTATATTAAATGTTGTTTCTTTATCAACTATCTCATAACTTTCTGTTACTATTTGAATTTTAGGATCAATGTTAGATATTACTACATCTGTACCTGCTACAAGTAAATTATCTCTACTAGTATATTGAGGATTAAATATTAAAAACTCTTGAACACTTATTTTATTTGCAAGCGCTAAAGTTTCAATTGAATCTCCTACTTTTACTTTAACTGTTTCTTGAGTAAAATTATCTCCATATAATAAGAATTCTGATAATTCTTTAGCATCTGTATATATTTTTTCTTCTATTGGTATATTCACTGCTCTATATGTAATATCTTCTGCAACATATACATTATCTATTCTACTACCTGTTGTAACTATTTCTGGTTGTGAATTATTTTTATATTTTTTATATGCATCTTCATTTAAAAATATTGTTATAACATTTTCTATCGCATCACTAAATATTTTATCATCTATAGTATATATTTCTATATCGTCAACATCTTCATTATCACTTTTAATTGTAAATAAGTATCCTGATACAGTACAAGATTTTTTTGATATTATTTTTTTATATATTTCTTTTACTGGTATTATTTCTTTTTCGTATGTATATATTTTTTTTATATCTATTCCATTAGGGTTATATACATTACTTATATGTTTATATATACTATTAGTTTCTATATAATCTCTTATACTATTTATTTCTGCTTCAGAATAATTATATAGTTTCATATCGTAATAAGTTTCTATATTATCTATATCTATATCTGTAATGTTATATATATTCTTATTTGCTTTTAAAAATTCTACTGTTTCTTTTTCATTATATATAGATAAGTCAAATATATTAGAATATTTGATATATGTATCAATTGCATCTAACTCTATTTCGTATTTTAGTACGTTTTCTCTTATTGTATTTGCTTGACTATTTATATATTTTTCAAGTTCTGTTTTAGATTCTATAGTACCTAATAATTCACCATCTAAGTATACATTATAAAGAGTATATGGTTGTTTACTAGTCTTATAACTAAATCCAAGTAAAAAAACTATTAATGATATCACTATAACTATTAAAATATTTCCTACTTTTTTCATAATATCACCTATTTTTCTTCTTTGGCAAAGGCTGCTACATTATCAAATTTACTTAGAGCTCTATGAAACATTAAAGGTATTTCACCTAAAGCACCATTACGATGTTTTCTTAATATAAATTGTACTAAACTATCTTGTTTTTCCATTTCTTCATCAGAACAGTGTAGAAAAGCTACTATATCTGCATCTTGTTCAATTGCACCTGATTCTCTAAGGTCACTAAGTAATGGTTTTTTATCTTCTCTTTTTTCAATACTACGTGAAAGTTGTGATAAAGCTATTACTGGAACGTTTAATTCCATAGCCATTGTTTTTAATGTTCTTGAAATATCTGCTACCTCTTGTTGTCTACTTGCTCCATTTTTTCCTGTTCCTTGAATAAGTGTTAGATAGTCTATTACTACAATATCTAATCCACTTGGTCCTGCTGCAAGTTTTCTACATTTGCTTCTTATTTCTCCAACTGTGTTTGTAGCATTATCATCTATATATATTTTTGTATTTGATAGTTTACTTATTGCTTCGTTAAGTCTTCTCCAATCAGAGTCTTCTAGTTTTCCAGTTTTTAATTTGTTTCCATCTATTCCACCCACATTTGAAAGCATACGTAAAGCAAGTTGTTCTCCACTCATTTCCATGTTAAATAGAGCTACTGTTTTTTTACAATTAATTGCTACATTATTTACTATATTTAAAGCTACTGCTGTTTTACCAACACCTGGGCGTGCAGCAATTATTATAAGTTCGCATGGGTGAAAACCTGATGTAATTTTATCTAAATCGTAAAATCCTGATGAAATTCCAGTAACTGTTCCTTTAGTCTTTGATAATTCTTCTATGTGTTGTTGAGTACTATATAAAACCTCTTGTATTGGTCTAAATTCAGTACTTCTAAGACTTTTAGATACCTCAAATATTTTTTTCTCTGCTTCATCTATAACCTCACCAATATCATTGTTTGATTTATAGCTTTCATTTATTATTGAGGTTGCTTGATCTATAAGATGTCTTAATATTGCTTTATCTTCTACTATTTTAATATATTCATCTATATTAGAAGCTGATGGAACACTCTCAATAATTTCTGCTAAATAGTCAACATTTCCTACCTCATTTAACCATCCATTTTTATTTAATTCTTCTGCTACAGTAGTAAGATCTACTACACCATTTCTTATATTGATATTTTTCATGCATTCAAATATTTTTGCATGTTTATCTAAATAAAATTTACTTGGACTTAAAAGTTCTAATGACTTTGAAAGTGCATTTTTACTTATAAACATAGATCCTAGTACAGATTGTTCAGCATCAATATTGTGTGGTACTTCTTTATTCATATTTCACCTACTTTGTTAATTCTATTTTTAAATTAGCTATTACTTTTTTATGGAGTTCTATATTTACAATATGAAAACCTAAAGAAGATATAACCCCATCTATTTTTATTTGTTTTTTATCTATATCAAATCCTTTATTTTTTAATTCTTCTACTATTTGTTTAGCGCTTATGCTTCCAAATACTTTATCGTTTACTCCTGTTTTTACTTTAAATTTAATTTGAATATTTTCTATTTTTTTCTTAATTTCTTCACATTGTTTTATATGTATTTGTTCATTAAGTTCTTTTTCTTTATTTTCTTTATCTAATCTATCACAACTATTTGGTGTAGCTAAAACAGCGCTTCCATTATTTATTAAAAAAGTTCCATATCCATCTTTAACTGTTAATATATCGCCTTTTTTCCCTTGCTTTTTTACATCTTTTATTAGTATTATTTTCATGTTAAAGCCTCCCATTTACAAATATTATTATACTATAAAAAAGGTTAAAAAAAAAGATTGATTAAGTTATTTTTCAATCTTTATAAAATAATTTTAAATTTAAGAATTTTCTACTAAACTTATTATTTCTTGTTTTATTTCTTTTAAAGTTTTATTCTTTATTTGACATGCTGCATTTGAACTATGTCCACCGCCACCCATTTGTTTCATTATATTACTTACATCTATATCTCCTAATGATCTAGCACTCACCCCTATTAAATCATTATCAATCTTACCAAGTACAAAGGAAGCTTTAACATCTTCAAAATTTAAAAGTTCTTCTGCAACCTCTGCTAACTCTATTGATTTTGTTAAATTAGGAATTATACACATCGCTATATATTCATTTATCATGAAACTATTTTTAATTACACTTGCTCTTTTTAAATATTCATCTTTAGTTTCTTTTAATAATTCTTGTTTTAAGATAGTATCTGCACCCATATACATCAATATTGAAGCTGCATTATAAGTTTTACTAGTTGTTTTTAAATTAAATCCATTAGTATCTATCTCTATTCCAGCAAGTAATATAGTAGCAATAACATTATCTAAAGTTAAATTTAAACTTGACGCATAATATGTTATTAATTCTGACATACTTGATAGGTTTGAATCGATAAAAAATAATTTACTATTCTTTATATAATGAGAATTTTTAATATGGTGGTCTAAAACAATAGTATCAAATTCATTTATTAATTTAGGATATTCTAATCTTTCATCAGAATGTACATCTGTTATTATTAATAATGTTTTCCCTTCTATTTTTTTATATGTTCTATTATTTACACAAATTATATCTTTTTCCATTTTATTGAAAGCTTGATTAATATTGGTATTATAATTTTCTAGATGTTTATCATTTAAAAATAAATATGCTCTTTTACCAAATGATTCTACTATTTCACATAATCCAAGACAAGATCCAAGTGAATCTAAATCTGGATCTTTATGACTCATTAATATTACACTATCGTATTGTTTTATTATTTCACTTAATTTAATAAATAATTCTTCCATAATATCACCTATTATTTCTTATTCTATTAGCTATTTCTTTTATTTTAGTAAATCTATGGTGCAGACCAGATTTAGTTATTGGTATACCAGTTTCAACGCTTATTATTTCACTAAGTTCAAGTAAAGATGATTCTCTATATTTTAATCTATAATCAGCAACAATTCTAGTTTTATCATCAAGTATATCTAATCCATTAGTTTTTTCTATAAGTTCTATATCTTTAACTTGAAGACTTGCTGTTTCTATTATTTTATCAACATTAGCTTGTTCACAGTTATTAAGTCTATTCGTCATATTTTTATGGTCTCTATATATTCTAATATCTTCAAAGTAAAGAAGAGCGTTTATCGCATTCACCATTCGAAGAAAATCTCCTATTTTTTCTGCTTCTTTTACATATATCATGAATTTATTTTCTCTTTTTATAACTTTACTATTCAAATCATATAGATTAAGTTTACCTTTTATAAAATACGCATATTCTTCTGAATTTACTATAAATTCTAAATGATATCTAGATTTTTTAGGATCGTTAATACTACCACTAGATATAAATAAACCTCTTAAATATATTCTAAGTAAATTATCATCATCTATTATATAATCTTCAGGAATATTAGTATTTAAACTTAAATCATTTACTATAATATCTATTTTATTACTTATTTCTAATATATATATATAATTTTTATTATAATTGTAACCATGACGCACTACTACCTTACAATTTATATTATATAATTCTTTTATTAAACTAAATATATGTCTTGCTACACTAGAATTTTCTGTAGTTATTCTTATTATATTTTTATCTATATAAGCACTATTTTTTAAAATTGCTGATAATTCAGTGATTGCTTCTATTTTGTTTAATATAAGTTTACTAAGTTCATTTTTAACAATACCAGTAAAAGACATAATTACCTCTTCATTAAGTAATAAAATATATGGAATCCTACTTTTATATTATCATGTCTAAGTAAATTATTTTTAGTTATATATATAAAATTGTCGCTTATTACTTGAATGTTATATTTATAAAAATTTTCTTCATCAAATATAACTGGATCTTTTTGTTCTTGTATTTCATAAAATTTAGCCATTCTTTCACTTATTTTACCACTATTAGCTATAACAATATCTACATGTCTTTTTCCTAAATATTCATTTAATTTTTTTATATGATCTGTCACTTTAAATCCATCTGTCTCTCCTGGCTGTGTCATCATATTACAGACATACATTATTTTTGCCTTACTTTTTTCTATTTCTTCAACTATTTCTGGTATAAGTAAGTTTGGAATTATACTTGTAAATAGACTACCCATACTAAATATTATCAAATCTGCATCTTTTATTGCTTTAAGTGCAGCTTTAGTGGCTACTGCATGTTCTTTATAATATACTTTTTCTATCTTTCCTCGTTTTAAAGTAATATTGTGTTCACCCTCGACAATGCTTCCATCTTCCATTTTAGCCATTAAAGTTACATTATCTTCTGTAAGGGGTACAACTTTTCCTTTTAAATTTAGTACTTTACTGAGTGCTTCTATACCATCAGATAAATTACCTCTAATCTCACTTGCTGCAGTTAATAATAAATTACCTACTGTGTGACCATCTAAATCACTAGTTGTATTAAATCGATAATTAAATAAATCCATAACAAGTGGTTCTGTTTCTGATAGCGATACTAAAACTCTTCTTATATCTCCTACAGCAGGTATGTTAAATTCTTCTCTTAAAATTCCTGTGCTTTTACCATCGTCACATACAGTTACGATTGCTGTTATATCTAATGGATATTGTTTTAGCCCACTAAGTAGATTGGACATTCCTGTCCCACCACCTAATACGACTACACTTTTTCTCATTTATATCACCTATTTAATTATACTAAAAAAGAACTAAAAAATCTATCATATAGTATTTCAACTTTAATTTTTTTAATATATGTTATTTATTATTCATAGTATATAATGGTGAAAGTATGAAAAAAGTTTTAATTTTATTTGGTGGAAATTCTTTTGAACATGAAATATCTTGTAAATCAGTTAATTTTATAATAAAAAATATAGATACAAAAAAATTTAAATATAACATTGTTGGAATAGATTATGAAAATAGATGGTTTGAGGTAAATGATGATTTTATTGATAAAAATTGGAAGAATAAAAATATAAAACAAGTTAATAATATAATTGAGTATTTAAAAAAATTTGATATAGTTTTTCCTGTCATTCATGGTAATACTGGTGAAGATGGAAAATTGCAAAGTTTATTTGAGTTGTTCAAAATAAAATATGTGGGATGTGACTCATATAGTAGTTTAATTTGCTATGATAAATTATTGACTAAATTAATATTAGAAAAATATAATATTTCCCAAGTTCCGTATTTTATTTATAATGAAAATCTTAATTTAGATAGTATCTCATATCCTGCAATTGTTAAACCAACTAAATGTGGTTCATCTATTGGTATATCTGTTGTAAATAATAGTAAGGAACTTATTAAATCTATTAAATGCGCTTTAAAATTTGATAATAATATTATTATAGAAAAATATATAAAGAACAATAGAGAACTAGAGTGCGCTATTTTAAAGACTAAAAATAAATTAATTGTTTCTGATGTTGGAGAAATATTAAAAGAAGATATGTGGTATGACTATAATTTAAAATATGAGACAAAAGTTGATACTGTAATATCTAATATTGATAATAATATAAAAAAAGAAATAAAAAATATTTCTAAAAATATATTCAAAATACTTAAATGCTCAAACTTAAGTAGAATAGATTTTATATATGATATTGATAATAAAAAACTATATTTTAACGAAATAAATACTATGCCCGGATTTACTGAAATAAGTATGTATCCAAAATTAATTAAAAATAATAATATTGATTATAAGGAATTAATATCATATTTGTTAGAATGTTAGACTATATGTATATAAAATGTTTGCCAAATATGTGAGAAAATTAAATTGGTGATGAATATGGTAAAAAATAAATCTGATATTTATAATACAATTGGTAAAAATATTAAAAAATATAGAATAAAAAAGGGTCTTAAACAAAGAGAGCTTGCTGAAGCATTATTCTTAAGTGATAGTTTTATTGCTAAACTTGAATCTGTTACGCATCAAACAATTTCTATAGATACGCTTGAAGAAATTGCTCATGTTTTAGATTGTGATATAAGAGATTTCTTTGATAAGTGTGATTAAATAATTATAAAATAAAATTTTTTAAATGTCATTCATTGACATTTTTTCTGATTTATTAAAAATTATTATATGTATATTTATTTTAAATAAAAAGAAATTACTACTTTAGCAATTCCTATAATTTTTTTATTTCTTCTATGCTTAATCCAGTTACCTCAGAAATATATTCCATTTTAGTTCCTTTTTTTAGCATATTTTTAGCTGTTGTGATAATTCCTTCATTAACGCCTTCTTCATAGCTGTTATTTTTTAATGTGTTTATCAGTAATCTTTCTTCATCTTCTTTTGTTAAAAATTGTACAAAGTCTTTATCTTGATTTAGTTTTTTTACCTCTTTTTTAAACTTTTCCACTAGTCCATCTCCTTTAATGGAATCAAGTTCTTTTT
>CANQIV010000047.1 GCA_947624135.1 uncultured Bacilli bacterium
AAAAAATCTCTTAAGTTCTTATAAAATAAGGCCTCAAGAGATTTTTAGTTTTCAAAACTGTCAAACTCAGGATTATATCACAGTTCGACAAAAACTGCACTATTTTTACAACTTAAAAATAAATTTTGAAAAAAAATACTTTAAACAAAATAAAATCTCCTAAAATCTTATATATAAAGATTTTAAGAGATTTTATAATTTTTTAAATCAATCACCATTTTTTTCTATTTCAAAATAAAATGTAGTCCCTTTATTTTTTTTACTTTCAACGCCATATTTAAAATTATGCATATCAAGTATTTTTTTAACTATAGAAAGTCCAAGACCAGTACCATAATTAACTCTTTTATAATTTTTACCTATTTTATAATATTTATCCCATATGTGTTCTAAATCTTGTTTTTCTATTCCATCACCAGTATCTCTTATAGTTACTTTTATTTTATCTTCTTCATCAATCATATCAATATATATATTTAAATCTTTACCAGTATAATTAATCGCATTATTAATTAAATTATACACAACCTGTTCAAGTCTTTTTTTATCAGCTTTAACTGTATAATCAAAACCATTATAATTTATTTTATATCCTTCCATATCACTAAGTATTTTAAATCTATCTATAATAGTTTTTATCATATCATTTATATTAAATTCCTCTAATTTTAACTTTTCTGCATTAGATTGCATTTTTGATAAATCCAAAATATCTAAAACAAGTAAATTTAATCTATCTACTTCATTTATTATTGTATCGAGATTTTTATCTTGTTTACTTTTATCTTTATATGTTATATCTTTAATCATTTCAGCATTTGCTTTAATCAAAGTTAAAGGAGTTTTTAAGTCATGAGATACATTAGCTAAAAGTTCTCTTCTTAAATTTTCTGTCTTTGATAATTCTAAAGTAGCTTTATTCAATGTGTCTTCAAGTTTTTTTATTTCACTAATATCAGTACCACTATTAAATCTTACATTATAATTTCCTAAACCTATTTCATTACTTAATAAAGTTATATTTTCTATTGGTTTTGCAATCTTCTTAGAAATTGAATAAGCTATTATAAAAGAAATTATTAAAATCATTATTATAATTATTATTAATTGTTTTCTTAAAATACTAGCAGTTGAGCTTATAGGTTCAAGTGATGATGTTATAAAAGAATATGTACCATTATCTAATTTCATACAATATATTAGTGCTTTATTCTTAAATTTAGGATTTATTACTTTATATATAGTAGAATCTTCTCCACTTAACATAAATTTTAACTTATAATCATTTATTTCTTTACTATTACTTTCTATACATCCTCTACTTACACTATCTGTTGTATAAAGTATATTATTATCTTCTGTTATTTCTATACATATATCTTTTTTAAATGATAATGTATCTAATATATTATAGTTATAATTTTCATAAGATTCTTTTACCTTATCTGCAATACTTTCAATTTCATTTTTTTTATTCCACTCATAATATATGTTAAGTGAAAATATTTGTAAAAAGCATATTCCTCCTATTATAAGTAAAGCAAATACAGATAAATAAATCCATACATGTTTTTTTAAACTATTTTTCTTCATATTTATAACCCATGCTTCTTACAGTAACTATTAAATTTCTATATTCTCCTAAACTATTTCTTAACATTTTTATATGAGTATCGATTGTTCTATCATCTCCATAAAAATCATAACCCCATATTTTACTAAGTAATGTTTCTCTCGACATGGCAATACCTTTATTTTTTACAAAATAACACATCAATTCATACTCTTTTGGAGTTACTTTAATTTCTTTATCGTTTATATATATTGAATGACCTAAATAATCTATTCTAAGGTTTTTATAAATGTATTCATCTTTATCAGATTTTTTTCTATTGATTATTGCTTTTACTCTAGCCATTAATTCTCTAGGGCTAAATGGTTTTGTTACGTAATCGTCAACACCCATATTAAAACTTTGTAGTTTATCATATTCATCTACTCTTGCAGATAACATTATAACAGGAATATTTGCTTTTTCCCTTATTTTAGATAAAGTAGTATATCCGTCCATATTAGGCATCATTATATCTAAAATAATAATATCTATATCACTATTTTCTTCTAATATAGAAAGTGCTTCCAAACCATTTTTTGCTTCTTTAACCTCATATTTTTCATTCAATGCATATTCTTTTATAACTTCTCTTATTCCTTGTTCATCATCAACTATTAAAATTTTCATAAAACACCTCTAACTTTATTATACATTATTATGTGTATTTTGTATGAAAAAAAGAAAAAAGTTAACTAAATTAACTTATCTATATCCTTAGGAACCTTATCATTAATTACTGCATTTATTATTTTATCCTCTTGATCTTTAGTTACATCTCTACCAGTCATATTACTTAATGTTTGAATTACTTCCCTAAGTGTTCCTTCATTTTTTAAATCGTTTTGCTGTAATTTTTTGGCCAAATCTAATATAGTATTTTTATCGACATTAGTTTTTTTCTCTACTCTATTAAAAAAGGAATCAGAAAACGCCATAAAAACCTCCTACATTATTTTATGTAAAAGATTTTTTTTTGCTCTTATATTTTATTTTTACTACTTAATATCAATCCTATAATTATATAATATATAGGTGCGACTGTTATTACACTTATATTAGCAAACGCCTGAATTGAATAAGCTACAAAGCCACATAATAATATCATTATAAGATTTTCTTTTGATTTTAAACCAATTATAAATGTAAGTAAACATAATAATATATATGGTATAAAACCAATTATTCCTGTTGAAGCTAAAGTGTTTAAATAAACATTATGCGCATTATCTACTACAGGATATGATGGACCTGAGAGTTTTTTCAAAACACCATTTTCAATTGTAAGTACTACTCCTAAATCTCGGTTGGGATTTGGATAAGCTAATACTAAATTATCGAAACCCACTCCGAATATTGGATATTTTTTAATAACCCCTATAGTATTTTTCCAAATATCAATTCTACCGTTTGCTATTTTAACTGTAGAGGTACTTATACCATAATTTTCTATATTGTTTTTAACATCGCAAAGTTCACATCTATTATATTTATATATGTATCTATTTACTGAATAAACAGCAATATATGTTGAAACTAATAAAATTAGTAATATAAATATATTTTTTAAAACTATTTTTTTCTTAATACATAAATAAGTTATTATAAAAATAATAGTTATTACATAGGTTATAAATGGTCCTGTAGATTGTGCGTTTATTAAAGATATAAAAAGTAGACATATTAATAATATTTTTTCTATATTTTTTTTATTTTCAATTAAAAAACTACCTGTTATAATACTAATTATAGTAACTATAAGACTACCAAAAAAATTAGGGTGTCCACAAAATCCTGTTGCTGATACATTATGTCTTCTAATAATTAAATTTGATGGAAAATATACTTGAAATATACCATATATAGAATTAACTATAGCAATTATAGTAAATATCTTTATATATTTTTTTATATCTGATTTAGTACCTAAATTTTTCCAATTTATAAATAAAAGATAATATGCAAGAACTGATAAAAATCCTTCATGTCTAGTTGCTTTACCTATTAAAGCAACTGGTTTATATATTGAAAAGATTACTGACATTATTCCAGCTAATACTAAGCCATAAAATATATAATCAAATTTATCTAATTTTCTTTTTCTTAAATTTTTTACATATACATATATTAAAAATGGAATCGATATCCAAAATACCATTGATGGATTTATAGAATCATAATTTCTAATTATCTTATATTGTTCTAAATAAAAAGCAATCATCTTTGTTATTGGTATTACTATTAATATACATAAAGTAAATATATTTAATATTTTCTTATCATCAAACTTCATATTAGTCACCTATTTAATATTAACATTTACATAAGAAAAAAGCAAGATTAATCTTGTTCTCCCTTGCTTTTAAAATTTATTACTATAGGTGTACCAGTAAAATCAAATGATTCTCTTATTTTATTTTCCAAATATCTTTCATATGAAAAATGTACAAGTCCTTTACTATTTACTTGAATATTAAATGTTGGCGGTTGTGATTTAACTTGTGTACAAAAATATATTTTTAATCTTTTACCTTTATAACTTGGAGGTAAATTTAATTCGTATGCATCAGAAATTACTTTATTTAGTAAACTTGTTTTAATTTCTTTTTTACTATTTTGATAAGCAGTTAAAACCTCTGGCATTAAAGTATGGATTCTTTTTTTAGTTTTAGCACTTAAAAATACTACTTTAGAATATGGCATAAAACTAAATTCTGAATCAATTTTTTGTTTCCATTTTTTTAATTCTGTTTCTTTATCTTCTACTAAATCCCATTTATTAACTACTAATACTACTGCTTTTCCAGCATCTAGGGCATATCCAGCTATATGTTTATCGTGCTCTACTATTCCGTCTATTGCGCTCATTACTATTACACATACATCGCTTCTATCAATTGCTTTTAAGCTTCTAAGTAAACTATATTTTTCAATATTTTCATATACTTTACCTTTTTTTCTCATACCAGCAGTATCTATTACTGTGTAAGTTTCTCCATTATAATTAAATTCAGTGTCAATTGCATCTCTAGTTGTTCCTGCAATATCACTTACTATAACTCTTTCTTCATTTAAAATAGCGTTTACTAAACTACTTTTACCTACATTTGGTCTTCCAATTATAGAAAATTTAATTTTAGTATCATCTTCTTCAGAAAACTTAGGAAAATTTTCTACGATTAAATCTAATAAATCTCTAATCCCATCGCCTTGTTCTCCACTAACTTTTATATATTTTTCAAATCCTAATTCATAAAATTCATATTCAGTTTCTTTTATCTTTTTACTATCGCATTTATTGATTGCTACAACAACTTTATCAGACATTTTTTGTAACATATCTCTAACTAAAAAATCATCACTTGTTAATCCATCTTTTCCATCAACTACAAATACTATTACATCTGCTTCATCCATAGCAAGATTTGCTTGAACTTTTATTTCATTGTTAAAATCGTTATTTCCGAGTTCTATTCCACCTGTATCAATTAAATGAAATTTAAAATCTTGATAATTTACATTTCCATATACTCTATCCCTTGTAACTCCAGGAGTATCTTCTATTATCGATAATTTTTTACCTACCATTTTATTAAATATTGTACTTTTACCTACATTCGGTCTTCCTATTAATGCGACTGTTGGTTTTTTCATATTATCACCTTTTTTCTAATGTATTATATCATGATTTAAATAAAATAAAAAGGCTCAATCGAACCTTTTAAAAATTAATTTAAATTAATTTTATTCAGTTGTTAAAGCATCTGATACAGTTTTTGTAAAGTATTCTTCTCCATCTTTAGCTGATTTACATACAACTTTAAATCCTTTTTCAATAGTTACCTCACAATAAGCTCCATCGTCTGCAGTTATTGAAAGTTTATCTGTTTCGTCTTTAACGTTTTCAGCTTTAACGTTGTTAGCTTTAAAATGTTTTTTGATATCAGCTAATTTTGGTGAAGCAACAGATGCACCATCAGTTCCAGCCCACATAGAGGAAACGTAAGCATATTCAACTCCTGAGTATATTAATTCAGCAGATCTTTTCTTAGCACTACTTTTAGCATCATTAATAATACCTAAAATGATTGGAGTAGCTATTAATGCGATAATTGCTAATATAACTATAACTGCTAATAATTCTATTAATGTAAAACCTTTTTTATTCATTTTATCACCACCTTACTGTACCTACGATATAAATATACCAAAATTATCACTTTTTGTCAATATCATGAATCGAATTATTTATTGAATTCGAAATTGCATTTGACATTTTTTTTATAACGAAATCTATTTCCTTCGGAGTAACCATTAAATTATAACCTATTGGATTTAGTACTTCGTATATTAATTTTTGCAGTTCTAAATCATTTAGTGTTCCAACTAATCCAAGTAATTTTTCCTTTTCTTTTTTCTCTTCTTTTATTTCTTCTTTTAAATAATTTACGTTATTAAATGTAAACTTACTTTTTGGATTATTTAAATACTCCTTATTAAAAGCATAATTTTTATATATAAAATTAATTGTATCAGATACTATTATTGTAGCATCCACTACTGTTGGAACACCTATAGCTATAACGGGTATTTTAAGTGTTTCATAACTTATTTCTTTTCTTTTATTTCCTATACCACTCCCGGGATGTATACCAGTATCTGTTATTTGTATTG
Source organism: uncultured Bacilli bacterium (assembly GCA_947624135.1). Lineage (GTDB taxonomy): Bacteria > Bacillota_I > Bacilli_A > RF39 > UBA660 > UMGS1613. The sequence continues at coordinate 6,287 of CANQIV010000047.1, forward strand.
TTTTATTTAATCTTTCAATAGATTTACTAGCTAATGAATCTATAACGATTAAATAAGTTGGTTTTATCTTTTCGACAACTGACTCTATTATGTCACTTGTCTCAATACCTGTTTCTCCCATAACTCCTGGATTCATCGCACTTACCCTTTTATAGTTTGTACTCATTTCATTTAATATATACATATGATTTGTAACAATTATATCATTAATAACAAGAGGTCCAAGAGAATCTGGTGTTGATTTATCATTACCAAGGCCAATAATAAGACCATAAGAATCTTTTTTTAACTTTAAAATTTTTTTTAAAACTAATGTCAATGTATTAGTAACATTTAAAAAATTTTTAGAATCTGTTATATCTTCAAATTCAAGGGTTATATACTTACCTTTTTTCTTATTTAAATCATTTTCGCTATCTAATTCAACATTTGTTACTTTTATTCCATTTATAATATCTGTCTTAAATTTTACACCCTTTAATTTATTTTCTCCTTCTATTTCATCTATAGCAAGATCAGTTCTTATTTGATATTTACTTAAATCTCTTTCTTTATTCATGATATCACCATTATTATTTTTACCAAATTTATTTATTTTATTGCATTTTTATTATTTTTTTGTTAAAATATGAATATATGTGACTTGGAGGTGAATTTATGCCAAATTTAAAAAACGCTAAAAAAAGAGTTTTAGTTAATGTAAAAAAAGAAAAAGCTAATAATGAATTTGCTGCTAGTATGAAAACTGCTATTAAAAATGTAGAAAGAGCTGTTGCTTCTAAAGATAAAGAAAAAGCTAATGATAAATTAAAAATCGCTATCAAAACTATAGATAAAGCTGAGAAAAAAGGAGTAACATCTAAAAATACTGGAGCTAGAAATAAATCAAGATTAAGTAAAAAAGTTAATTCTATGGAGTAGTTAACTTTTTTTGTAATTTTTTTTTATTACCTGAATATATTTAAGTGTAGAAAGAGAGGAATAAATCATGGAAACACTTAAAGTTGGAACTAAGTCAAATCCTAATTCAGTTGCTGGAGCACTAGCTAATGTATTTAGAGAAAAAGGGAGTGTAGAAATACAAGCAATAGGAGCAGGTGCTTTAAACCAAGCTATTAAAGCTATAGCAATCGCAAGAGGATTTGTTGCTCCATCAGGTAAAAATTTAGTATGCATTCCAGCATTCACTGACATTGTAATTGAAGGTGATGAAAGGACTGCTATTAAGTTAATTGTAGAAGCTAAATAGCTTCTTTCTTTTTATTTTTTTTAATTTAAGTTATAATATATTTGGTGATTTAATGTTTAAATATAGTGATTCAAATAAAAGATATTATACTTTAGATTATTTTTATAAACATAAATTTAACTCTAAAGTTTTTAAAGTAAGTTTAAATGCTGGTTTTACTTGTCCTAATATAGATGGAAAAGTTGGTGTTGGTGGCTGCATATATTGTTCTAAACTTGGTAGTGGTGAATATGCTGGAAACATAAAAAAAGATTTAATCACACAATTTAATGAAGTTAAAGAAATAATGTTAAAAAAGTGGCCTAAAGCAAAATATATAGGATATTTCCAAGCAAATACTAATACTTATGCTCCAGTTAATGTCCTAAAAGAAAAGTTTGAAACTATACTTAAACTTGATAATGTCGTTGGAATAAGTATTGCTACAAGACCTGATTCTATTACAGATGATTGTCTAGATTATTTAGAAGATTTATCAAAAAGAACTTACTTAACTATAGAATTAGGTTTACAAACTATACATGAAAAAACATCTATTTTTATAAATAGATGTCATACATTAGATTGTTTTCACGATATGGTAATTAAACTTAGAAAAAGAAATATTAATGTTGTTGTGCATATTATTAATGGGCTTCCTTATGAAACTAAAGAAATGATGATTGATACAGTTAAGTATTTAAGTAAACTTGATATACAAGGAATAAAAATACACATGTTATCTATATTAAAGAATACTAAATTAGCAAAAATATATGAAGAAAATCCTTTTAAACTTATAACAAGAGAAGAATATATTGATATAGTATGTGATCAACTTGAATTTTTAAGAGAAGATATAGTTGTCAATAGAATAACTGGTGATCCTAAAGTTAGTGATTTAATTGAGCCAAATTGGTTAATAAAGAAAGTTACTATTTTAAATGATATCGATAAAGAAATGACAAAAAGAAATAGTTACCAAGGTATTAAATATAAAGTTTAATACTTTTTTGGTAACTAATAAAATTATTTTAATAATTCATTATGATTTTCCATTTGTTTTCCCATATCATATCCACAATCATATAAATCTTGAAGAAATTTATTTTCAAATGTTACATTATCTTCAATTTTTAATTTTAATCCTAAATTCATATCAGGATAATTTACAACATCTATTCCATTACAAATCATTGATAATTTTATATATGTAGATAGATTCTTTTCAGTTAATCTTGTTTGATAAACATCTGCTTCTTCTTCACTCATCTTTTTTTCTAATATTGTTTTTTTATGTCTAAATGGCATATAATCTACTACATCGATATCTTCTATACCTACTCCTTTTAATATACCAAAAGTTATTACTAAAGATATTAAATGAGATGGATTATAAAATCTAAAATACTTTGTTTTAGGAATATTCTTTTTAATTTCACTTTCTATTTTTAATTTATTTTCCTCAGGCATACTTATTTGAGAAGATTGGGTTGCTAAAATATGAGCAACTTTTTTATCTAATTTATTTTCTATACCAAATCTTATATTAGGTAATTCAACATGATTATTTTTTAACATATAACACATATAATAAGGTGTTTCATATTCAAGTTCTGATCTTTTTAATTTTACGTAAAGTTGATCATCAAATAAATTTCCTAATTCTCTTAATGTTTTTATATAATCAAATGTATTATCTGTTATAAAATCAGTATATTTTTGAAAATATTTTTCAATGCTTAATAAATCATTTGCAGTAGCATTCAGTAAAGTACTAAAAAGTACTAATTTAATTTTACTTGCATACGATATATTCAAAAATGATTCATTATCAAATATATTATAAAAACTATCACTTTTTTGTATTTCAGTTATATAGTTTGTTAAAATTCTCTCAAATACATCGATATCTATTATTTTTATTGAAAGAAAACTTTCATCACATTTAGTAAATCTTTGTATTAAAAATGAATTATCTACATGACCTATAGTTAAATTTAAATTATCAATTATTTTTTTATTATCACCATATTCATTATCAAATCTATAATCATTTCCATATAATGTACATAATGTATTTATAAATATTCTTGTTAGAGGATGTGTTTTTAGTATATTTATGAATTTTTCTTTATAATTTTTTATATTATCTATTACACTTTTTGAAAAATCATAATCGTTAACTATAATATTTTCAAAATATTTTTTTATTTCTTTATAATGATTAACAAAATCATTTTTATTTTCTATTCCTAATATATCTATTAAATATTTATTTAATTCTACTTCTAATTCTGCTTCATTTTCTATTATAAGAGATGGCATATGATTATTATAAAAGTTAATGCTTTCAATAGGTTTTATTTTTTCTATACCTTTTTCAATTTCTCTTACCATTATAGGTATCACTTCTATATTATCTTTTTCTTTTTTTGTAACATAAATTTTTATAACATCTTCTTCTGAATGATCATTTAATCTTGTAATTGATTTATTTTCTGATTTTAATTTTGTATATAAATCCTTAAATATCGCACTTAATATATTACTTTTCATACAATACCCCTCTCAAATCGTCTATATAATACACTTAATTTTAAAAAAAGTCAAAATATAATACTTATTTGATGTAGTAAACTAGATGTGGGAAAATATAAAATTATATAAAAAAGAGAAAACACTCAAAAATTTAAAACTGTTAT
>CANQIV010000048.1 GCA_947624135.1 uncultured Bacilli bacterium
AGGCATTCACCCTAATAGAACTTTTAGCTGTAATAGTAATATTAGCTATAATAGCAGTAATAGCTACCCCAATAATACTAGGGGTAATAAATGATTCAAAATATAAAGCATTTAAAATAAGTTTAAACAATATAGAACATGCATATGAATTATATGCAACTCAAAATAATATTGAACCCGGAACAGAAATAGATATAAGTAAATTACCTCTTGATTCTAAAAATCTAAAAGGAAAAGTATTTCTAAATACAGATGGAAAAGTAGAATTAAAAGAGGTAACAGATGGAACATATAGTGCAGAAGGAACACTAGATGATTTAAGTGTACTTAAAGGTACAATTGATGAACTTGTAAAAAATAAATTAAAAATAGATGTAAATTTAAATTCAAAATCAACGAGTATATTGGTAACAGTAAATAGAATAGAAGGATATCCAACAAGTTATAGTTATGAAATAACAGGCCCAAATGATTATAGTGAAAAGGTAAATAATAAGCAAGAAAATACACATACTTTTGATAAATTAAAAATAGATAAAGAATATACAATAAAAGTAACAGCAAAAAATAAAATAGGATTAACAAAAGAGGTAACAAAGACAATAAAAACTTTAAAAACAGAAAGTAGTATAGATATAAAATTAAGTCCAGATGATGAATACATAAAAGAAGGAACAGTAACAATAATATATGATATAAAGGAAGAAGGATTAGTAGGTAAATATAAATGGAATGAAGAAGAATTTACAACAGCAAATCAAAATACAATAGAAATACCAGCTAAAAACGGAACACTTACGGCTGTATTAATGGACGGAGAAGAAATAGTATTATCAAAATCACTAGCAATAAATAATATAGATGATATAGAACCAGTATTAACTTTATCTTCAGTACAAAATGCGACAAATAGTATAACAATACCATATAGTATAGAAGAAGAACATATAAAAGATGTAACATGTAAATATGGTGAAACAAATGGAGATTATAAAACGCTTGCAACAATTTCAAACAACTCATGTATTTTAAACAATATAGATAATACAAAAACATATTATTATGAGATATGTGTAACAGACAAAGCGGGAAATAAGGTATGTAAAAATAGCAACACAAAATCATTAATAATAAATAAAACTAATAATCAAATAGAATATGTATATATTGGTGAAAATACAAGTACAGAAATAGAAAAAGGAACTGCAAAAATAATATCATGCAACAACAGTGTTACAATAAATGATGAAGGTCAAAAATTAAAAATAGAAAATATATCAAAAACCTCAAAATGTAATTTTAGTAATGACATAAAAGAAATAGTAAAAGGCATAGATAATACAGAAAATAACATGTTACTATTAACTGATGTAACAGAATCAAAAACAATAACTATAAGTGAAAATGAAACAATTAATATAGATTTAAATGGTAAAAATATGATTACAACTTATGGAATACAGAATAATGGTACTTTATCATTAACTAATTCTAAAAAATCAAGTGGAGAGATGAGTTCAACAGGTATAGGTATTAATACTACTAAAAATTCTGTAACAAATATAAGTGATTTAAGATTAATAAGTACTAATACAGAACTTGCTTCGGCAATATGTAATAGTGGTTATTTACACATATCAGGTGATACATATATTGAAGGATTATATGGAATAGGTTGTCATGCGGATAATAATGCTAAAACAATAATTGAAAATGTTACTATAAAAGCAACAGAATTTGATGCTTTAATGGTCAATCCTCCATACACTGCAACAGTTATCATTAAAAATGGTAAATTCACTTCAGAAAAAAGATATGCAATTAATAATAATACAGGTACTATAAAAATTAATGGAGGTACTTTTGATTCCCAAGAAGGTTTTGCTAATTATCAAAATGGTACTATAAATATATGTAACGCTACAATTACATCAAAAAGTAATATTGATTTAAAAAATATTACTACAGGAACAATTAATTATTCATCTAGAGTTATATTTACTAATAAAACAAACACACCACAAATTAGTAATCTTGGTACAGGTAAAATCTTAGGTAATTATTCAGGAACATGTTTAGAATAATTTGTAATAAAATATAAATTACAATAAAATATAAATTAGGAAATTTAATTATTAGATAGAGAATTTAAATATCCTAATTTTTTTATTTTATTTAAAAAGTTTTTATTGTATAATATTTAAAGAAAGCGTTGTGTTATAAATGGATATATTAGAATTAATAAAAGACCCTGATGATATAAAAAAATTATCAATATCAAATTTAGAAAAACTTTCAAGTGAAATTAGAGAATTTTTAATAAATAATATATCTAAAACAGGAGGTCATTTAGCTTCAAATTTAGGTATAGTTGAACTTACAATCGCACTTTTAAAAAATTTCGATTTTACTAAAGATAAAATAATTTTTGATGTAGGACATCAAAGTTATGTGTATAAAATACTTACAGATAGGAAAGATAAATTTTCAACACTTAGGAAATATAAAGGTATAAGTGGTTTTCCAAAAAGAAAAGAGAGTAAATATGATTACTTTGATGCTGGTCATAGTAGTAATTCCATATCTGCAGCCCTTGGTATGGCAAGAGCAAGAGATTTAAGAAAAGAAAATTATGATATCGTATCTGTCATAGGAGATGGTGCGTTTACAGGTGGTATGGTATACGAATCATTAAACGATGTAGGATTTAAAAAAAGTAAAATGTTTATAATTTTAAATGACAATCAAATGAGTATTTCATTAAATGTAGGTGGAGTATCTAAATGTTTAAATAAAATTAGATTAAATACCTCATATAATAGATTAAAACAAAAAGTTCACCACAAACTAGATAAAAAAACAAAGATTGTAAACTTAGTAAAAAAATTTAAAAACAGTATAAAAAGTTTATTCTTTAACCAAATGTTTTTTGAAAGTTTAGGCGTTAAATACATAGGTCCAATAGATGGAAATAACTTAAAAGAATTAGATAAAACAATTAAAAAAATAAAAAAATTAGATGAACCAGTAGTTTTACATGTTACAACTATTAAAGGATTAGGTTATTTACCTGCAATAACAAATCCAGATAAATTTCATTCCGTAGAACCATTTAATATAGAAACAGGAATTTCAGAAAATAAAAAAGCAATAACGTATTCAGACGCCTTTGGAAAAAGTTTAGTTAAACTAGCAAATAAAAATAAAGATATAGTCGCAATTACAGCAGCAATGACAGAGGGTACAGGATTAAAAGAATTTTCAAAACTTTATCCAAATAGAATATTTGATGTAGGTATTACGGAAGAACATGCAGTAACACTTGCAGCAGGAATGTCTATAAATGGATTAAGGCCTATATTTGCAGTATATTCTACTTTTTTACAGCGTGGATTTGACCAAATACTTATAGATATTTGTATGCAAAACCTACCCGTCGTATTTGCAATAGATAGAGCAGGAATTGTAGGTAGTGATGGAAAAACACATCAAGGCGTATTTGATATATCGTATTTAAGTATGATGCCTAATATGGAAATTATATCTCCAAAATCAACAAATGAAATGGAATCACTTTTAAATTACGCATTAAAACAAAATAATCCAGTAGCAATCAGATATCCTAAAGGATACAATTCTTTAAACTTAGATAAAATTAAAAATATAGAAAAAGGTAAATGGGAAAAGATTAGTGATGGAGAAAAAGTGGTCGTATTAGCAGTTGGACGCATGGTAGAATTTGCTCTTAAAGCTAAAGAAATACTAAAAGAAAACTATAATCCAATTATTGTAAACTCCTTATTTATCAAACCTTTAGACGACAATTTTTTAAAACTAATTGTAAAAAATAAATATAATGTATTAACCATAGAAGATAATAATATTATTGGCGGATTTGGTCAACAAGTATTATATTCTCTTAATAAACTTGGATTTAAAAATAAAATAAAAATAATGGGTTATGAAGATAACTTTATAGATCATGGTAATATTGAAGAACTACTTGAAGAACAAAAAATGGATATAAAAAATATTGCTGATGAAATAAAAAAATTATATAAATAAATTATTAAAAATGTCAAAAAATAAGTTGAATATTTAAAATAAATATGTTAAAATGTTTCTTGTTTCGTGTTTAATGATATATAAGAATTGATTACCTTTTAAAGCAACATCAACACCAATGAATAAACAGTTAGGCATAGTTATCACCACCTTTCATAAAAATATTTTGTGAAATAAGATGGACTACAGATACCCTTGCTTAAAAGTTTGACAACAACCTCGTTATAAGAATACATCTTTGTTTAAGGATAATTTGCTGCGATTAAACTTAAAAGAGAAACATCATCTGAGTTAGAAGGATAATAACTAATAAGTAGGGAAACAATCTTAAAAAGTAAACACCACTTATGGGTTACAGGAGTGAACAGAATAGATCCTAGTTATCATATTTCAATAATATAATAACACAAGGGTAAAATAATCCAACAAAGTTTAACTATTTTACTTTAAAAATAGAATAAAAAATAAAATAGTTGATGTAAGAAAATATATATAATTTATTTCTTACAAAAACTATTATACGAGGAGATGTAAAAATGAAAAAAACAAAAATAATTTGTAGTATAGGACCATCAAGTAGAAAATATGATGTTATGAAATCTATGGTAGAAAATGGAATGAATGTTGCTAGAATTAATTTTTCACATGCAGATAATACTGAAAGAAAAGAAACATTAGAATTAGTTCATAGAATTAATAAAGAATTAAAAACCAATATTGCTATTTTATATGATACAAAAGGCCCTGACTTTAGAACTGGTATTGTAAAGGATGATGAAATAGTTTTAAAAGAAGGTAAGACTATAAGAATAGTAAAAGAAGATATAATAGGTACAGAAGAAGCTATTACAGTAAATTATAAGGAAGTACTTGATGAAATAAATGTTGATGACATAATTTTACTTGAAGATGGCCTTATGAAATTATTAGTTATTGATAAAGATAAAAAGGGACTTACATGTAGTATAGTAATAGGTGGAAATCTTGGAAATAGAAAAGGTATTAACGTTCCAGGAGTAAACTTAAATATGAATTTTATAAGTGAAGAAGATAAAGAAGATATTATATATGCATGTCGTCACGATGGAGATTTTTTAGCTTTATCATTTGTATCTAGTAAAGAAGATATATTTGCTGTAAAAGATATATTGAAAGAAGAAAATAGTGAGATGCAAATAATATCAAAAGTAGAAAGTAACACTGCTCTTGATAATTTAGATGAAATTATTGAACATAGTGATGGTATTATGGTAGCGCGTGGAGATTTAGGTGTAGAGGTACCTATGAAAGAATTACCTATAATACAAAAACAAATTATAGATAAATGTAGAAAAGCAGGAAAATTTTGTATAGTTGCAACAGAAATGTTAGCGTCCATGTATAAAAATGCAAGACCAACACGTGCTGAGGTTACCGATATTGCAAATGCAGTATTAGATGGAACAGATGCAGTAATGCTTAGCGGTGAAACTACAACAGGAAAATATCCTATAGATGCAGTAAAATACATGGCTGAAATAGTTGAAAATACTGAAAAATATTTAGATTATGAAAAGATAGTTAAACCTGAATATGAAGCTGATATAACAGATACTATTGCTAGGAGTGTAGTAGATGCATCAAATATGTTAGATGTTAAATTGATTTTAGCGTCCACATTATCTGGTTTTACAGCAAAAAAAATAAGTAATTTGAGACCTAAAACAATAATACTAGCAGAGTGTCCAACTGAAAAAGTAGCTCATTCTCTCGCACTTAGATTTGGAGTTTATACAACCCTTCTCCCTGTGTATGAAAGTACAGATGAATTAATAGAAGAAGCTATTAAAAAAGCAAAAGAATTTATGAATTTAAAAGAAGATGATTTAATTGTTGTAACTGGTGGATTCCCTAATAATACAGCAATAAAAACAACTAATTTTTTAAAAATTGAAACTATAAAAAATACAGATTAAATTGTATTTTTTTTATAAATTCTGCATATATTTTATTGGTGATACCATGAAAAATAATGCAGGAACTATCATTTTTTCAAAAGTTTTAATATCTATAGTTTTAACACTCATCATTTTAATACTAATGAAATCTAATAGTAATTTTAAATCAACATTCTATAAAAAAGTATATAGTGATAATATATCATTTACAAAACTAAAAAATCTATATAATAAATATATAGGAGATAGTGATATATTAAAAAAATATATTAAAACAGAAATAGTATTTAATGAAAAATTAACTTATAAAAGCATGGAAAAATATTTAGATGGAGTTAAATTAGATGTTGGTCAAAACTACTTAGTACCTATAGAAGAAAGCGGAATAGTAGTATTTATAGGAGAAAAAGAAGGATATGGTAATACAGTCATAATACAAAGAATAGATGGTATAGATGAATGGTATGGTAATATAGAAAATGTAAGTGTAAAAATGTATGAATATGTAAATAAAAATAAATTACTTGGAGAAGCAAATAATAATTTATATTTAGTTTATAAAAAAGATGGAAATGTATTGAATTATGAAGAATATATTAAATAAAATATATGTACATCCATTATCTTTGATAACTATTTTAATATTTATATTTATAGGTGAATTTAGGTTTATAAGTTATTTTATGCTATTAATATTTATTCATGAACTTGGACATATAATTACGTCAATTTATTTTAAATGGGATATAGATAAAATAATAATATTACCTTTAGGAGGCTTAACAAAATATAATATAAAAATAAATACCCCATTAAAAGAAGAATTTTTAGTGGCTATATCAGGAGTACTATATCAAATGATTTTTTATACTTTAATAAAAAATAGAATAGATTATGAATATTTTAACTTTATAAATTATTTTATATTAATATTTAATTTATTACCAATATATCCACTAGATGGTTCAAAAATATCAAATGTAATATTAAATAAATTATTTAGTTTTAAAAAAAGTATTAACATTTCTATAATAATTTCATTTATATTTATAATAATATCAACTATTGTTTTTATAAAAATAAATAAAATAGTACTAGTTACTATATTGTTTTTATTTATAGAAGTTAATAAATTATATAAAAATAGAAAATACATTTTTAATAAATTTTTACTAGAAAGATATCTAGAAAAACTAAAATTTAGAAAAAGAAAAAAAATAGATAATATATACCAAATGAAAAAAGATTATACACATATATTTTTACTTAATAAAAAATATATAACCGAAAAAGAAATTTTGAAAAAAATGTTTGACAATAAAGGGATTCTTTGATATAATGAAAAGCGTGTAGGGCCTCACTCTACAACCACACAGAAAAGGTTTAAAAGTTTAACTACCTTAATGGTGAGTCTTAGAAATATAAGGAGGTAAAAATGAAAGCAGTAATAGAAACTGGTGGAAAACAATACTATGTTGAAGAAGGTACAATCCTTTACATTGAAAAATTAGATGCTGCAGCAGGAGATAAAGTAAAATTCGACAAAGTTTTAATGGCTAATGGAATATGTGGAATGCCTACTTTAAAAGGTGCAAGCGTTGAAGGTGAAGTAGTAAAAAATGGTAAAGGTAAAAAAATTATAGTATATAAATACAACCAAAAGAAAAATTATCGTAGAAAACAAGGACATCGTCAACCATATACTAAAGTTGAAATTAAAAAAATTGTGGTTAAATAATTATGATAATAGTTAGTTTAAAACGTAAAGATAATATTGTTAATAATATAAAAATTAGTGGACATGCAAATTACGCAGAAAGTGGATTTGATATAGTGTGTGCTTCAGTTTCATCTATAGCAATCACTACAGTAAATGCAATTATTAGAGTAGATAGTAATTCAATTAAATATAGTGAGGAAGATGGATTACTAGAAATAGAAATATTGAAAAATGATAAAATAGTAAATATTTTAATAGATAATATGATAAGCATGTTAACTGAATTAGAAAAACAATATAAAAAATATATAAAAATTAGATAGGGAGGTGCCATTCATGAAAATGATGACATTAAATATCCAATTATTCGCACATAAAAAAGGTCAAGGATCTACAAAAAATGGTAGAGATTCTGCTGGTAGAAGATTAGGTGCTAAAGCATCTGATGGAGAATATGTAACTGGTGGATCTATTATATATAGACAAAGAGGTACTAAAATTTATCCTGGAGTTAATACTGGAATAGGAACTGATGATACTGTTTATGCTAAAATAAGCGGATATGTAAAATATGAACGTTTAGGAAAAGATAAAAAACAAGTTAGTGTTTATGAAACAATATAAGAGATTTATTTCTCTTTTTTTTATTTTTATGATATAATATAGTACAAAAAATTAGGGGGATACTATGTATTTATATGAAAAACAAAATAATAATATAAACATATATGATTTAGAGCTAGATAATAAAAGTATAATTGAATTTAGAAAACAACTAATGAGTAATGAATTAGAAAAATCAATGTATATCGCCTCAACTAGTTCAACAACACCCAATAAAATATTAGAAGAAAAAAATGAGGTAAAAATAAATGATTTAAATATGAAGACAACACCTATTGTATCTTTTTCACCTGTATCAACATACGTGAATAGATTTCATTCATTTAAATTATGTAAAACTAAAGAGGATGTATTGATTAATTATTATAAAGGAAATTATCAAGGTAAGAAATTGGTAAAAGTATATAAAGAAGATATTAAAGCAAATAATATTGATGATATAATAATGGATATGAATTTTAAGGGAATAGGAGTAGAAGGTTTTATAAATAATAAATATTATATACCAACCTATAGAAGAAAAAAAATAATGATTTATTATTTATTGATTACTGAAAAATATTCTTTAACTCCTCTTTCAAATGATTTAAAAATGCAAAATATAATTTCAATACCAAAATCGCTATATCTACTTGAATCTTTATTAAATGGAGATTTATCTGAATTAGAAGATGAAAATATAGATGAATTTTTAGAATTATTTTATTTTTATGACAAGCCTATATTAACAGTACCTTATGATTATTTAAAAAAAATTATTGATTATGGTTTAATAGAAGATAATAAAAATAAAATAGAAGAAAAAATTGATAAGTGTGAAAAAATATTAAAGAAATTTAAATAATTATTTTATAATATTGTAATTTAAACTGTTTAAAACAGTTTTTTTATATGCTTAAATACTTGATAAAAATAAATATAAGTGATATTATTAGTATAGATAGAAGAGTAAGAAAAAGACTTCTATTAGAGTGAAAGGATGAAGTTATGAAAGAGAAAAAACAAAGAAATATGAGTAGGGGGGGGGGTACTTTACACTAGAAAAGTAAAGGCATTCACCCTAATAGAACTTTTAGCTGTAATAGTAATATTAGCTATAATAGCAGTCATAGCTACCCCAATAATACTAGGGGTAATAAATGATTCAAAATATAAAGCATTTAAATTAAGTCTAAATAATATAGAACACGCATATGAATTATATGCAACACAAAATAATATCGAACCCGGAACAGAAATAGATATAAGTAAACTACCTCTTGATGCAAAGAACTTAAAAGGAAAAGTATTTTTAAATGAAGAAGGAAAAATAGAATTAAAAGAGGTAACAGATGGAACATATAGTGCGGAAGGAACACTAGATGATTTAAGCATGCTTAAAGGAACAGTAGAAGATTTACTAGCTAA
>CANQIV010000049.1 GCA_947624135.1 uncultured Bacilli bacterium
AAAATCTCTTAAAGTCTTATAAAACATGGCTTTAGGAGATTTTTGACTTTCAAAACTGTCAAATTCAGGATTATATCAAAAAAAGAAAACCTTTTAAAGGTTTCAATTAAAGTATTCTAAATTTTAATATTATTTTAAGATACTATTATACGGAATGTTATATTACTTTGAGAAGAACCATCTGAAGAATTATATTTAAATAAACTTGGTTTTATTAACCACGGATTTTCTTCTGTAACAAAGCTCGATGTAGAGTCTTGAATTTCACTTATACCTTCTCCTATAATTTTTGTTGTATCTAAAATATCATAATTATCATAATATTTTTCATTGCTATCTAATTCAGTTGTAAATCCACTATTTTTTATAATCTTATTATATACACTCATCGTATACTCTTGAGTACTACCATTTATATCATATATTCCAGTTTCATTACTTGTTGTACTTGTTTCATTAACTAACCCATACTTACTACGTGATAAATAAATTACTGCGCCAAATTCACTATTTTTAGCCATGTGACTATCACCATTTGATAAGTATTTATTAAATTTCTGAGCTGTTTCAAAATATGTTTTTATATTTTGATTTGTAATTGGAGTTGAATTAGAGAGTATAGTTGGATTATCGATATCTCCATTTGTTTGATATTTTCCTACCCATATTCCTGATAGTTCTTTATCACCAAATGTAAATGCTTTAGGTATAATATAATCATTATTGCTTGAAAATTTATTTATAAAATTTATACTTATATTATTTTCCCCATCTATTTTATATTCGTATCTTGGTATCCATACAAATATTCCTTGTACATCATTTTGAATATCTACAATTTCTCCAACATTTTTATTTATACCTTCTTTTAATATTACTGCGTTAGCCCACTCTTTATTTTCATAATTATACCAAGTTGAATTTTCATCAGCTACCTTCCATGATGAATCACTATATATAATAGGGGTTAGTGAATGATTGTGCAAATCAGGTTTAAGTGGATAATTTGTTTCACTGCACTTATTATTATCGACTAATTCATAAACAAAATCTTTTTTTACTGTTACTTTTACTGCTTTTTCATTTAAAATATTACTACTATTAACATTTTTTAAATATTCATTATTCTTTAAAGTTATTAAAGGTATACAATATACTGCATTATCTATTTTTTCATATTGATCGATATTATTTTCTATAAATAATTTAGTAGATTCTATTATAACGTCTTCCTCTAACTCTTCTATTTCGCCTTCCTTATTTTTAACTACATTTGTTAAAGTTGGGAGCGCTACTAATAATATTAAAGTAATTATTACTATAACTCCTAAAAGTTCTACTAAAGTAAATCCCTTTTTATTCATTTAATCACCATTATTCTCTTTATATTCTAAACATTTCTTATCTAAATCCTTTATTATATTATCAACTACATTAAAGTCTTTAAGTCTTACCCCTGATGCGAAAGGGTGACCTCCACCATTATAATTACTAGCTATTTCATTTATTATTGGTCCTCTAGATCTAATTGAGCCCCTAATATTATCATTTACTTTGTCATAAGCAAATATTGCCCATGAATACATCTCTTCTATGTAATTTAGATTATTAACTACATTGGTTGCTGTAGATGAATCTATTTTAAATTTATCTAAAATATCTTGATTTAATTTGATATATCCAAATCCATTTTCAGTAACTTTTATGTTACTTATTATATAGCTTTGAAATTTTAATTCATCAAGTGAACGCATATACATATTTGGATAAAGTTCTGTAAATTTTATATTTGTTTCATTTATTAGATATGAAACTAATTCAAATGTTTTAGCAGTTGTATAACTATATAAAAATCTATTGGTATCACCTACAAGTCCAATATAAAGTTTTTCAGCGCTTTCCTTATTTACTTTTAATTTAGTATTTTTTATAAGTTCTATAACTAATTGACAAGCACTACTTGCAGTATCATCTATCCATTCTATATCAGCAAATTTCTCAATGAATGGATGATGATCTATTTTTATTTTATATTTAAATTTATCTACTAAAACACCATCTATTCTTTCTTTATTAGGTGTATCTAGTACTATTAAAAGGGAATCTTCATACATATTTTCTGTAAATTTATCAAGTTCTCCTATATATTTATGGTGCTGTGCAGGAGAACCTACTACATATACTTGCTTTTTTGGAAATGTATATAAAATTGCCTCTTTAAGTCCTAATGTGCTTCCTAAAGCATCAGGATCTGCACCAATATGTCTAGCAAGTATTATTTTATTATATTTTTTTATTTGTTTATATATTTGATTATATACTTTCATGATTTCACCTACGTTATTACAATTATATTATACACTATTTTATCTAAAGAACAAATATTTTTTATAAAAAAAATACTAATTACAATATATAGTTTTAGTGATTTAGTATTTTTTTATTACTTAGTTTTTTATCTATAAAAACATATATGTAAATAAGCGCTAAAATCAATAGTATACTGATTATTACATTAAAAATTACTTGGTATATACCATATTCATCGATATCTAAAAAGAAATATGGATATCTACTTTGTGCATATGTGAATGTATAACCGAATTTAGCTCTTATGCATATAAATATAAAGTAAAAAAGTGGTATTAAAACCCAAAGATATGCTTTGCTGTAGTTTCCTTTTTCATCAAATAATATATAATCAAATAATACCATGAGTGGTAAAATAACATGAACTATTAAATTACCAACACTGTTTATTTTCATCACACCTTCTACATCATGCATAAAAGGTCTTAATATAAAGTTATATACGATGAATGTAATTAATATTGTTATTGTAACCGCACCTTTAAAATTATTATGATAATTATGATTATTTTCTTTTATATTAATAATCATTTTTATTGAGTAATATAGAAAAAATATTATGCATAATAAATTACTTAAATTAGTGTAATAACTTAAATGTTCAAACATACCTACAAGTGGACTATCACTTAAACTTAAATATATTCCAAATATTCCTATTACTACTATTAATAATTTAAATATTAAAGAAAAATATTTATTTCTTATATACATAGTATCACCGATTAAGTATATTCGGATAAAAAAAATATATGAAAAAAAAGAGGAATTCCTCTATTTAACTATTTCATATTCGATAGAATTTGCTTGTGTTAAATCATCTCCATAAAATGAAGAAATAACTTGGCTTTCTCCTGCTTGTAACTCACCACCAACAAATCCTGTAAGTGTAACAATTTCATTACCAGCCTCATCTTTAAAATGTATTTTAAATTCTGAAATTTGTTGTAATTCGCTAGAAGTGTTTGTTACTGTTGTTTGTAATTTTGAATTTCCATCTTCATATACTAATGATGTTTTTTCAAACTTGAATACATCAACTGTTTGGTCTTTAACTACATCAGTATTTGTGTTTGCTGTTGGTCCTTGTTGTTGTTTATCAGTATCATCTTTTTTAGTATCATCAGTTTTAGAACAACCACAACCAGTAATGAGTGTTATTGATAGAATCAAACCTAAACTTAGATATAATATTTTTTTCACATTTTCACCTCGATCTTATATTACATATTAATTTTAACATTTTAAATAAATATAATCAACATTTTTTTAAGTTTTCATATACATATTCATATAATTCATCATTTATATCATCTATATTTCTTGGCTCTTTTCCATTGTTACATGTTATAGTTTTAAAATTATAAAGATTGGCTATTTCCTTATATGCTTCTTCTGCCATAATCAAGTGTTCTTTAGATTTTTCATGTTCATCTAATTTTTCACTTCTGTTTTCTTTTAATTTCATAGATACGTCATATGGCATGTGAAGAAAAATTCTTATGTCTGCACGTGGGAGTTCTAATAAATCAAACTCCAATTTTTCTAACCATTTATACATATCAAATCGCTTATCTTTATCTTTTATTTTACCACCTTGATGAGAAAAATTTGAATATACATATCTATCAAGTATTATATTTACTCCCTTTTTTATTAATTCTTCTATTTGTTTTATATTATATTTTCTATCAGCTGCATAGTATAGTGAAGAAACTTTTGGGTCTACATTAATCGCACCCTCTTCAAACCAACACTCACTAATATACTCTTTACCTAAATATGGTCCTCCTATTATTTTACCTGTTGGGCTATCGTAATTAGGAAAACTAAATCTTTCACATTTAATATTAGCTTTATTTAATTTTTCTACTAATTTTTTAGTTTGTGTTTCTTTCCCACTACAGTCTGTACCTTCTATTACGATTATCTTACCTTTATCCATTTTATTCAGTCACCTTTTTTTCTATACATTCACTTTTTAATTCATATTTAAATTTACCATCATAAGTAACTTCTACAATTTTTTTATCTGTTATATCTTCTTCACTATCTGAAAATTTTATTGGAGATTTTAACTTTCCATCATCAACTAAATCTATAAGAGGTATACAATATACATTTTCTTTTATTTTAGGATAATCATTCTTATATTCTTTTATATAATTTTCTGTCGCATTATATATTAAATCTAAAGTAATTTTATCTGTTTCATCATTAGATGACTTTATAAAATTAACTATACTAGGTAAACATAATACAATTAAAAGTGAAAGTATTACAATAACTCCCATGAGTTCCATTAGTGTAAATCCATTTTTTTTCATTTTTTAACTCCTTTCAATAAATTATTTCATTTTCTTGTTTTGTATATTATATATAATTTTTAATTTTAATTTATTTGGTACTATTTTTCCAAATATATATAGTAGCTTTATATTAAATCCAGGTATTATTAGTAGCTTTTTTTTAAACATTTTCTTTAAAGCGTAATTAGCGACATACTGACTACTTAAAGCTTTTACTTTGAATTCACAATTAGCTACATTATTAAAATTAGTATCAACTGGTCCTGGACATAGACAACTGATATTTACATGGCTATTAATACGTCTTAATTCTTCATAAATAGCGAGTGTTAAACTATAAACGTATGATTTTGTTGAGTAATATGTTGCCATTAATGGACCTTGAGCAAATGCTGCAGAAGATGCGACGTTTAAGATATATCCACTATCCCTCTTTATAAAGTCTTTTAAAAATAATTTTGTTAATACGTGAACTGCTTTTATATTTAAATCTATCATAGATAATTCTTTATCCATACTTGTTTTATCAAATGTACCAATAAGCCCAAAACCTGCATTATTTATAAGTATATCTATGTTATCGTTTTTTACCTCATCATATAATTTTTTTACATTGTCAATATTTTCTAAATCCATTGGAATTATTTTAATATTAGTTTTAAGTTGGTTTTTTAATTCATTTAATTTATCTTTACTCCTAGCAACTAATATTAAATCATATCCTTTACTAGATAATAAACATGCGATATCTCTACCTATACCACTACTGGCTCCTGTTATGAGTGCTACCATATTATCACCAATATTAGTATATCAAATATTTTTATTTTAATCTACATAAATCTATACTAAAAAACCTCTAGATTTTCTAAATTAGAGGTTTTATTGATTAATATGTTTTAAATCCACCATCGTATATTGTTATTCCATCAACTACTATTTTAGTTATTTTTGTTGTACTAGTAGTTGTTCCTACATTACCGCAACGCCAAAGTAAAGCACCACTATTATAACTTGTATAAGTTCCTGGACTAGATACGTATTTTGTGTCACCACTATCACTATAAATATAAAATCCATTATAAGAAACATCACTTGCTTTATTTACCTCAGAGATTGTATAAGTCGCGGATTTTGAATCACTCCCAATAGTAAGAAAGTTTATCCATGCAACATCATCACCTGGTATATTAGAATCACAAGTTGAAGTTATAGACATGGTAATTACGCCATTAGAGTCTATTGAATCAGTATCTTTTATTGAGCATTGTTCAGAATCAGAAAAATTAGAAAAAACCGTATATAATTTTTTTGTAAAACATTGTGTATTACCTGCTATATCTTTTATCCATATATAGGCATTTCCACTCACGCCTGAAACATTTTTTTTCAATTCATAACTAGTTCCACTTATATTTGTAAATTTAGTTGGAGCAGTTCCATCACAACTATTATTAGAAGTAATAGCGTATCCACTTAATCCCTTATCATCACTAAACTTTCCTGTTATTGTATTTCCTCTCATATATCCAGTTGCTTTTATATCAGTTACTGTTGGTTCAATATCATCAATATTATTTATTGTCATTTCACGTGTTACTATTTCTTTTTCTTCATAATATATTCTTGCAATAAGTGTACCTGTTTTTACCTTTAAAGTAGTTTTTATTTCATTTGTTTCAGGATTTATATCCTCTTCTACTATAGTAAATTCTTCTTCATCATCCCATTTATATTTACCTACTAATCCTTCTTCCTTTATATCATATGTTATTGTTAATGTACTATCATCTTTTATATATTTAGTTTGTTGATCTAATTTTATATCTATACTACTTTCTGTTTTTAAAGTTTTTATTACTTTAGTTACTTCTTTTGTTAATCCTATTTTATTTTTTGCTGTTACTTTTATTGCATATTCTTTATCTATTCTTAATTTATCAAATGTATATGTGTTGTCACTTACATCTTTTACTGATTTACTATAATCATCTGGTCCTGTTATTTCATAACTATAACTTGTTGGATATCCTTCTATTCTATTTACTGTTACTATTATACTTGTTGATGTTGAATTTAAATTTACATCTATTTTTAATTTATTTTTTACAAGTTCATCAACTGTACCTTTAAGTACACTTAAATCATCTAGTGTTCCTTCCGCACTATATGTTCCATCTGTTACTTCTTTTAATTCTATTTTTCCTTCTTCATTTAAGAATACTTTACCTTTTAAGTTCTTTGAATCTAGAGGTAAATCTTCTATATTTATCTCTGTTCCTGGCTTAATATTTTTCTGTACTGCATAAAGTTCATATGCATGTTCTACATTGTTTAAGCTTATTTTAAATGCTTTATATTTTGAATCGTTTATTACTCCTAAAATTATTGGAGTAGCTATTACCGCTATTATAGCCAATATTACTATTACAGCTAAAAGTTCTATTAGGGTGAATGCCTTTACTTTTCTACTGTAAAGTACCCCCCCCCCTACTCATATTTGTTTGTTTTTTCTCTTTCATAACTTCATCCTTTCATCCTAATAGAAGCTTCATTTTTACTCTTCTATCTATACTAATAATATCACTTAATATAGTTTTTTACAAGTATAATTTTGTCAAAAAAACTACATAAGTTTTATCTTATGTAGCTGAAGCTATAACTATACGGAATGAATCAGCTGGATACGATGAGCCATAGTAATAACTATGTGAAAACACTCCTGCAGCAGCAGCGCCGTCATAATATCCACCACCACTATCAAGCCATGGATAAGTAGAAGACACAAAGAACGCATAATCACCATACCATCCTGCTGTTTCTGAAAGTGCATGTCCATAACATACTCCTCCATTACATGCTTTTGAGGAATCTGTACTAGTATAATTATCATAATATTTTGAATCTGGTAAACTACTGAAGCCACTATCACCTATTTTTTGATCGTATACTCCCATCACAAATTCTTCTGCTCCTCCACTCATATCATATATTCCTGTTATGTTTCCTGTTGTTGATTGAGCTACATTTGTTACATAATCTCCATCACCTGTTAGATAACCGCTGTTATCATTTATTTCAATTTCCTTATTTATTCCATATTTACTTTGGGATAGATATGCAACTGCTCCCCATTCACTATTTTTCATCATGTGTAGATCTCCAGATATTTTTAATCTATTATCCATGGACTGTGCTGCATAGAAGAAATTCGATATACTATTATATCTTAATGATTCTATATTTGGTAATATTCTAAGCCCATCTGCATTTACGCAATTATTATTGCTACATCCTAAATTATCATTATCTCTAGATGCAGATAACGTTATATGACTTGTTTCAAACTTTCCTACCCATATTCCTGGTAGTTCTTCTGTTCCAAATGTAAATGCTGGATGTACTCTATAGCCATTGCTATTTGTATCTTTATATGTTGTATTTTTAGATACAAAGTTTACATCTATATTATATTGACTTGTTATTTTATATTCATATCTTGGTATCCATACAAACATTGCTATTGCTTCCGGATTACTTCCAGTTACAGTTACTATTTGACCTTTAGATTTACTTAATCCTGTTCTTAATAATACTGCATTAGCCCACTGTTTATTTGAATAATTATACCATTCTTTAGAGGTATCAGCTACTACCCAGTTATTGTTCTTATATTCTACTGGTATTAAATTTCCTAATACTGGTGTTTCTGAAATACTTATTGCTTGTTGTGTTCCAACATTTCCTACAGCATCTCTTACATTTACTATATGATTTCCTGCTGTTGTAAACTTACATACATTTGATTTTTGCCATGTTCCATCACAACTATATGCTGATGCATGTAATCCACTTTTATCATCTGTTGCATCATTTATTGTTACATTTCCCATATTTGTTTCTATTTTATATGTTGGGCCTGTAGTATCTATATTATTTATTATTAATAAGTTTGTTAATAAAGTTTCTTCTCCATCTGCTATTATTGCTTTAAGTGTTCCATTTTTTGCTAGTATTGTTGTTGTTGCTTTATCTCCATCTATACTTACATCTGCTTCTACAAATTCTCCACTATCCCAATTATATTTATATGTAACATTATCAAGTTTTGGATATGTGATTGTTACTGTTCCTTCTTTTATATATTCATCTTTTGGATTTAATTCTAATTTTATTCCTTCTACTTTTTCTGTACTTACTGTTTTTGTTATTTCTTTTGTTAATCCTACTTTGTTTTTTACTATTACTTTTATTTTATATTCTGTATCTATTTTTAATTTATCAAATGT
>CANQIV010000050.1 GCA_947624135.1 uncultured Bacilli bacterium
ATGGAACATATTATTTATGTGTATATGTAACAGATAAAGTAGGAAATTCTAAAAATTTATGTTCAAATGCATTTAAATTAGACAATACAGCTCCAACGATAACATTTGGAACGAATGGAAATAATACTTTTGCAAAAACACAAAGCAGTAAAATAACAGTAACAAATGATAGTTATGGAGCAGTCTTAAATACAGAAAGCTATAAATATATATGGTCAACAAATAGTGCAGCAACCCCAACAACAAAATTCATATCAGGAACATCATATAGTCAAACAAGTGGAAATGGAAATTATTATTTAAGAGCAACAGCATGTGATAGTTTAGGTAACTGTAAAACAGAGACAAGTTCTGTATTTAAATTAGATAATGCAGGGCCAACTTTCTCAACAACTGTAAATGGAAATAGTGTAACAATAACTAATGCAAGAGATGCAGGAATAGGATTACATGAGTCAGCATATAGTTGTGATGGAGCATGGCAAAAATCAAATGTATGTAATTTTACAACATCAGGAAATCATACAGTAAATGTAAGAGATGCATTAGGAACTGCAGGAACAGCAAAAACGATAACTATATCAGCAGTAAATCCAGTAATAGGAAATTTAACACCAGTAGTATATCAAAATAATAATTGGGTAGTAGCAAATACATCAACACAATGGTATGATTATGATAAACAGCAATGGGCTAATGCAGTATTATTAAGGTCAGGTGTAACTAAAACAGTCGGACAAACAGTAACAGTAACTGGAGATAACCCAGATGCAATAGCGATGTTTGTATGGATACCAAGATATGAATATAAAATAGAAGGCCAATATGGAAAAGGTGGAATAAGCGCAGAAAGTCCGGGAGAAATTGAAATAAACTTTATATCTAAAAATGTAGTATATGATGGAGCAAATAGCAGTGGATATAGAATACACCCAGCATTCTGGTGGGACAATAATAATAATGGAATAAGAGAGATTGGAGAAGAACTATCAGGAATATGGGTAGGAAAATTTGAAACAAGTCATATAACATTATCCTCTAGAATAAAAGAAAATTCTTTAGAATGTGGTGATTATAATTGCACAAATGCAGATGGTCTTAGAATACTTCCAAATGTAGAGTCATTAGGATATAATAATATATTAAATTTTTTCAATGTAATTCAATCAATGGGTAATAGATTAAACATATCAGGAGATACACATATGATGAAGAATAGTGAATGGGGAGCAGCAGCATATCTATCACAAAGCAAATATGGCAAATATGGAAATTCATTATATCAAGGAATAAATAAAGAGGTTGCTAAAAATGATAATAGTGGTTATATAACAGGTGGAGGGAATTACTTGACAAATATAGCCCAATCAACAACAGGAAATATAACAGGAATATATGATATGAATGGAGGAAAACTCGAATACGTAATGGGATCATATTTTGGTTATGAAGGAAAAAGTGGTTGGGGTAATTTACCTATGGGTAAAAAATATTATGAAAGTTACTATGGTATAAGTCTAACAAAAGCATGTGGTGAAGGAGAATGTTATGGACATGCACTTTCAGAAACAGCAGGTTGGTATGATGATTTTGACCATTTTGTTAGTAACTATTATACATGGTTCAACCGTGGTATAGATGGTATATTTTCATTTGATAGTCATACTGGCGGTTCGAACCCCGCTCTTACTTGTCGCATAGTTATATCTCCAACTACATAAGTAAAAAAACTTATGTAGTTTTTCTATTAAAATAAATATAAATAATAATATTAGTAAATTAGTTTTTAATATTAAATCTTTTATTTTAAATTTAAATATGTTAAAATGTATGTAGATTTAAACATTAATGAAAGGAGAATTCTATGAGTGTACTACCTGCAGATACTTTTATAGTAGTAAATAAAACAGCTTTAAATGATAAAGATAGAAATTTACTTATTTTATTATATCAACCAATAATAGGTCATCAAGCAATAAGTCTTTACTATACATTATGGTCATATTTAGATAAATTAGAACTCCTTTCAAATGAATGGACACATCATCATATATTAAGAGATATGGCAATAAGTAACCAAGAATTTATAGATGCTAGAGTAAAATTAGAATCCATTGGATTATTAAAAACTTATGTAAAAAAAGGTAGTATAAATAACTATGTATACGAACTTTATTCACCTATAAGTGCATCTGAATTTATAAATAATCCATTACTTAATATAGCTCTTTTAAATACAGTAGGAAAACTTGAATATGAAAGAATAGTAAATTTCTTTAAAATACCTAAAATAAATTTAAAAGAATACCAAGATATAACAAGTAAATTTAGCGATACATTTGAATTTTCAAGTACTCCTCTTACTGATAATTTAATTTATGATATAAAAAAATCTAATTATAGAAAACTTGAAATATTATCAAAAATAGATATCGATACAATAATTAGTTTAGTAAGTGATGATATGTTGAATAAAAAATCTTTAACTAAAGATACAAAAGATTTTTTATATAAAATAGCTTACGTATATAATTATGATAATGATGATATGGTAGAACTAATTAGAAATTCAATAAGTGATAAAAAAACAATAGATAAAAAAATGTTTCAAGAAAATGCAAGTAAATATTATAGATATGATAACATGGGTAAACTCCCTAGTATAATATATAAAAATCAACCTGAATATTTAAGAAAAGAAAATTTAGATACATCAAATAGATCACGTATGATTCACATGTTTGAAACAACAAGCCCACATGATTTTATATGTAGTAAGTATAAAACAGGTAATCCAACTAGTAGTGATTTAAGTATAATTGCTTATTTACTTACTGATTTAAAATTAGAACCTGGAGTAGTTAACGTACTTATTGATTACGTTCTTAAAATAAATAACAATAAACTTATTAAACCATTTGTAGAAGCAATAGCCGCACAGTGGAGTAAAAGTGGAATTAAAACTGTTGAAGATGCGATGAATATAGCAGAAGAAGAATATAAGAAGAAAAAGAAAACGACAAGTGAAAAACAAATAAAAAAAATGAAAATAAATCCAGAATGGATAGATAAAGAAATAAATGAAGATACAGCAAGTGAAGAAGAAATAAAAAAATTAGAAAGTCGCATGAAAAGGAGTTAATATGCATAATATATTAGAGAATATAGATAAAAATATAAAAAAAATAGATATAGATAAAGAATATGAGGAAGCACTCACTAATACTAATTTTAAGCTTATAACTAGCAAACTTAAAATAGATAAAGATATATTAAAACAAAATACAAGTACAATTTTAGAATGTGCATCTGAATATGAGAACTGTAAAAATTGTAAATGTTTACTAGATTGTAAGAATAAAGTAGAAGGATATTGTTATTTACCTATTAATTTTGAAGGTAATTTAACATTCACATATAAACCTTGTAAATACAAAGAATATATAATCAATAAACATAAATATTTGGATAACATAAAATATTTTAATACTCCAGAATATGTAAAAGATGCTTCACTTGATAAAATATATAAAACAGATAAAAATAGATTCAAAACAATAAATTATTTAATGGATTTTTTAGATGAATATGAAGCACATAAAGAATGTAAAGGGTTATATTTACATGGTAATTTTGGATGTGGTAAAACTTATTTAATAGCAGCTATATTTAATGAACTTGCAAAAGATAACTATAAAAGTTGTATTATATTTTGGCCAGAATTTTTAAGACAAGTATTTTATGATGATTTTAAAGAAAAGTATGAATATGTAAAAAAAGTACCTTTACTTTTGATAGATGATATAGGAGCTGAAGGTTTAACTGCTTGGAATAGAGATGAGGTATTATGTCCATTGCTTCAATATAGAATGGATAATAATTTAACAACATTTTTTACATCTAATTTAACTATGAAAGAACTAGAAACACATCTTTCAACCTCAAAAGATGGAGTAGATGAGGTAAAAGCAAAAAGAATAATATCTAGAATAGAACAAATGACTAAAGATGTAGAGATGGTAAGTAAAAATTTAAGAAAATGATTGACTAAAGTAAAAATATATGGTATTATTAGTTGTGTTGGGATGAGATGACCAAAAAAAATTTGAGAATGCGCTCGTAGCTCAGCTGGATAGAGTGTTTGGCTACGAACCAAAAGGTCAGGGGTTCGAATCCCTTCGAGCGCACCATATATCGGGAAATGGCTCAACTTGGTAGAGCACTTGGTTTGGGACCAAGGGGTTGCAGGTTCAAATCCTGTTTTCCCGACCATTTTGTATTTAACCCTTAATTAATAAGGGTTTTATAATAAATTAAAGGAGGAATAATATGGATATATTATATATTTTAATAGGATTAGTAATAGGTGCAGTATTAGGTTTCTTTTTAGCAAGACATTATATGCAAAAATATTTAAAGAAAAATCCACCAATTAATGAACAAATGATTAAAGCTATGATGATGCAAATGGGAAGGACACCAAGTCAAAAACAAGTAAATCAAATGATGAGATCAATGAATAAATATATGTAAGAAAGTGCTATTACTTTCTTTTTTTGTTAAATTTGACAAAATAATAAAAAAATGTTAATATATGAAACAGATATTTGAAAAGCACGCAATGTGTAAAATTTTCAAAGAAGAAAGAGGGTTAAAGGTATGAGTAATTTAAATGATTTAGATAGTAGAATAAAGGTTATTCGTGAACAGGATAGAAAATATGCATTGAGAAAAAATAGAAAAAAACTAACTATTATATCAGGATCAGCAGCATTCCTTGCAGCTTTGACAGCAATCTGTGTTGGATGCTCAAGCGCAAATAGAAAAAAATTAGATAATCTACAAACATCATATATAGTACAAGGATTAGATGTAAATAGTTATAATAAACCTGCAGATACAAATAGTGTTCCAGAAAATACAAGTAGTTCTACAGAAGAAAAAGTTGATGAACTTGGAACTAATTCATTAGATAAATTAGGAACAGAATTAGAAATGCCAACAGAAGAAACCTCAAAACAAGAAATAGGTGAGGTAACAGGTGAGGTAAATCCTGATAAAATAGTAGAAGATTCAAACGGAGAATTATGGGCTACACCAGAAGCAGAACAAAATAAAGATAAAGTAGGTACTACAGTTATAGATGATCAAGGTGGAAAATTAGAAGAAACACCAGATGGAACAGTTGTTGAAAAAACTCCTGGTTATGAAATAAAAGATGAAGATGGTAAAGTTGTTGATGAAGGTAATTTAGATAACTCTAATCAAATTCCAGATGGATGGGAATATGATAGCGAAATAGATAAATATATACCTGAAGATGAAGTCGGTAAATATGTAAAAGATGATGAAGGTAATATTTGGTTAAAATCTGATTATGAGGCCTATTTAAAAGAACTTGAAAAAGAGCAAAATGGTGAAAATATAACAGTAGAAGAAGAAAGAATTCCAATGGAACCACAAATAGTAGGCGTAGAAGAAAATACTCACGAAGCTGCAGCAGAAGATTTACCAGATTCAATTGAATCAAATACAGATGTAAATAATTTATATGAAGATCCAATGTCAGGATTATATTTCAAAAGTAAAGAAGATTGTGACCAATGGATATTACAAGGTTATGAAGGATATGGAATAGTTAACGGAGTAATGACTCAACAAACCTCAGAAATGGATCAAGCATTAGAAGAATATAATAAATCAAGATAATTTTGTCTTGATTTTTTTCTTTACAAATAAAATTATAAATGCTATCATAAATTATAGTAGGTGACAGAATGAAAAAATTTTTGAAAGAAAATTATAAATTAATTATATTTTTTATAATTATGTTAGTTCTTTTTACTATTCCTTTTCCATACTATATAGACGCACCCGGAGGAATAAGTAATGTATCAGATAAGATAGAACTTAATGATGCATATAAAGTTGAAGGAAGCTTTAATTTAGTTTATGTAAAAGAATATAAAGCAACAATTCCTATGTTATTATACTCACTTATAAATAAAAATTGGAATATATATAAACCATCAGAGGTAATGTTAGATACTGAAGATGAAAATTCTTATATGATGAGAGATAAAGCACTTATGAATGAATCTATTAGTAATGCTATATATATCGCATACACTGCTTCTAATAATGAAATTAAAGAGATAAAAAATAAAATAACAATAATATATATAGATGAAAGTGCAGATACTAACTTAAATGTAGGAGATGAGATAATATCTGTCGATGGTAAAATAGTAAAAAGTAAAGAAGATATTACCTTAATAGTGAATGAAAAAAATGTAAATGATAAAGTAAACATTGAGGTTGAAAATGATGGAAAAAGATATAATAGATATGCATATTTAAATTTAGATAATGATAAAAAACAAATAGGGGTTGCTCTTGCTAATATAAAAGAATATGATACTAATCCTAAAATAAAAATAAATGTAGATAAAAATGAATCAGGATCAAGTGGTGGTTTAGCTCTTGCTTTATCGATATATAATTCACTTATTGAAGAGGATATAACTAAAGGTAAAAAAATTGTTGTAACAGGAACAATAGATGAAGAAGGTAATGTTGGTAGTATAGGTGGTATTAAGTATAAATTAAAGTCAGCTGAAAATAGTAAAGCTCCACTTTTTATAGTACCAAGTGGTGAAAATTATGATGAAGCAATAAAACTTAAAGAAGAAGAAAATTATAAAATAGAAATAAAAGGTGTATCAACTTTTAAAGAAACTATAGACTATTTAGAAAATTTATAAGCTTATTTCATTAAAATGGAATTTAACACTTGAAAAAAATAAATATAAGTGGTATTATTAGTATAGATAGAAGAGTAAGAGATAAGCTTCTATTAGAGTGAAAGGAATGGAAATATGAAAGAGAAAAAACAAACAAATATGAGTAGGGGGGGGTACTTTACACTAGAAAAGTAAAGGCATTCACCCTAATAGAACTTTTAGCTGTAATAGTAATATTAGCTATAATAGCGGTAATAGCTGCCCCAATAATTTTAGGAGTAATAAATGATTCAAAATATAAAGCATTTAAATTAAGCTTAAACAATATAGAACACGCTTATGAACTTTATGCAGTACAGAAAAATATTAAACCGGGTACAGAGATAAATATAGAAGATTTACCTCTAGATTCAAAAAATCTAAAAGGAAAAGTATTTTTAAATGAAGAAGGTAAAATAGAATTAAAAGAAATAACTGATGGAACATATAGTGCGGAAGGAACACTAGATGATTTAAGTGTGCTCAAAGGAACGGTAGAAGATTTACTAGCGAATAGATTAGATGTAGACATGAAACTAACATCAACACAAAATAGTATATCAATAGAAATAGAAACAAAAGAAGGAGTACCAACAAGTTATAGTTATGAAATAACAGGACCAAGTGACTATAGTAATAAAGTAAATAATACAACAAAAAATACATATACCTTTGATAAATTAAATTTAAATACAGAATATAAAATAAAAGTAACAGTAAAAAATAAAGCAGGATTAACAAAAGAAATGACAAAAACAATAAAAACAGAATTAATACCAGAACCAGAATTAGGAAATTTAATACCAGTAGTGTATCAAAATAATAATTGGGTAGTAGTAGATCCTACAAAAGATAAATGGTATGATTATGAAAATCAAGAATGGGCTAATGCAGTAATATTAAATGACGGGATAAATAAAATAGCAGGACAAGAATTAAATTTAGAAACAGATGTAAGAGCAATGTTTGTATGGATACCAAGATATGAATATAAAATAGAAGGACCATATGGAAAAGGTGGAGTAAGTCTAGAAAGTCCAGGAGAAATAGAGGTAAACTTTATATTAAAAGATACAGTATATAAAGATACAAATAGCGATGGCTATAGAGTACATCCAGCATTTAAATTTGGAACAGAAGAATTATCAGGAATATGGGTAGGAAAGTTTGAAACAAGCCATATAACATTATCTGCATCTAGAGATGCTAATAATTTAGGTTGTAGTGATAATAATTGTACGAATGCAGATGGACTTAGAATATTACCAAATATGGAATCATTAAGAAATAATAGCGTATCAAATTTCTTTTATGCAATTCAATCAATGGGGAATAGATTAAAATTATCTGGAGATACACACATGATGAAAAATAGTGAATGGGGAGCAGTCGCATATCTATCACAAAGTAAATATGGAAAATATGGAAATACAGATTATAAAGATGTAAATAAAGAAATATATCAAAATAAATCAAGTGGATTTATAACAGGAAACAGTAATGGAACACCAAGTCAGGCTAGTGCGATTACTACACAATATACATATGATGTAGAATTATTAGGAACAGGAGCTTCAACAACAGGAAATATAACAGGAATATATGATATGAGTGGCGGCGGTGATGAATATATGATGTCTGTATTAAATAACTATGATATATCATATGGTGGTTTTAGTGTTTTACCAAATTCAAAATATTATGATATTTATACAAGTGAAACATTATCTGAAGCATGTGATGGGGGAGTATGTTATGGACATGCACTTTCAGAAACCGCAAGTTGGTATGATGATGGGATAGACTTAAAGTGGTGGGTAAGACGAGGTGGCGATTACGACTATAGAAATAATGCAGGTGTGTTCGCTACTCCTAGTTATAGAGGAATTTCCAATGATGATTGTTCATCTCGTATAGTATTAGCTCCAACTACATAAGGTAAAACTTATGTAGTTTTTTTGAAAAAATTATACTTGATAAAATCTAATATAAGTGATATCATTAATATAGATAGAAGAGTAAAAAAAGCTTCTATTAGAGTGAAAGGAATGGAATTATGAAAGAGAAAAAACAAACAAATATGAGTAGGGGGGGGGGTACTTTACAGTAGAAAAGTAAAGGCATTCACCCT
>CANQIV010000051.1 GCA_947624135.1 uncultured Bacilli bacterium
TTCTTTTTTTATTTTATTGACAAAATAAAAAAATAGTGTTAGTATAAAAACCAAAAAAAGGAATGATTATAAATGAATGATGAACAATTATATAAATATTTAATGGTTTTATTATCATCTAATTTAGATGAGATGAATATTAATAGAAGAATAAAAATATATAAATTTCAAAAATTTTTACCACTCATATTAAATAATAATAAAGTTTTCAAACATTTTGATTTTAGTGGAATTTCATTTGATGGTATTGATGTAAGAGGTATTGATTTTACTGAAGCAGAAGGTATTAGTTTAGATCCACAAAAAATAAAACATAAATCATTATTTGAATCTAAGGTAAGTGGTATTGACTTTAAAGATAAATCATTTGATGGAGTAAATGTAGAAAGAACTAATTTTACAAACTCTATAAACGTTAATTTAGATCCACAAAAAATAAAACATAAATCAGCTTATTGTTCTATTTTAAGTGGTATTGATTTTAAAGGTAAATCTTTTAACAAAGTAGATGTTCGAGGCGCTGATTTTACTGATACAAAAAATGTTAATTTAGATCCACAAAAGGTAAAATATAAATCATTACGTGCAGCTAATTTAGATGGTGTTGATTTTAATGATAATTCTTTTGATGGTACTGATATTAGATGGGCTGTATTTATTGGTGCGCTTAATTATAAAATAGATTTAAGTAAAGTAAAAGAATATAATACTAATTATGGAATAGTAGAAAATGTATCAGAAAACCAAAAAATATATATTAAAAGTTTAAATAGAAGATAAAGAGTGAGTTTACAATTCACTTTTTATATTTGCTTTTTTATATTTAAAATGATATAATTATAAAGCATTTAACTAATAAAAAGAAAGGAGTATATATGAGTAAAATTAATGTATTTGCGCTTGGTGGGCAAAATGAATTAGGAAAAAACATGTATGTAGTCGAAGTAGATAATAAAATATTTATATTTGAAGCTGGTCTTAAATATGCAGATGATAAACAACTTGGTGTAGATTATATAATACCTAATTATGATTATTTAAAAGAAAATAAAAATAGAATTGTTGGTATATTTATAACTCATGGTCATGCAGAACAGATGGGAGCGCTTTCAGACATATTAATAGATATACCTAATATAAAAATATATGGTGGTAAATTCACATTAGAAATAATTAAACAAGATTTAGAGGAAAGTGGTATTAAAAAAGCTAATTTAATAGAAATAAAGCCACATAAAACAATAAATTTTGGAAGTGAAAACATATTTCCTATACAAGTGTCACAAGACCTACCAGATAGTTATTTATATGTATTAAATACAAAAAATGGCGCAATAGTATTTACTGGAAATTATTTATTTGATCCATCTATGAGTGGACCATATTCAACCGATATAGGAAAACTTGCTTACGTTGGTAAACAAGGCGTATTATGTTTAATGAGTGAATGTATGTATGCACCAAATAAAGGATACACATCCCCAAACCATTTAGCTAACTCTATGATTAGAGATACAATAGATGAAAATGATGGAAGAATATTTTTTAATATTTTTGAAACACAAATATATAGAATACAAGAATTATTCAATGAAATATCAAAAACTAGTAGAAATGTAGTTATAATGGGTAAATCATTAGAAAATATAATACTTAAAGGTATAGAATTAAATTATATTAAATTTGATAGAGAAAGAATTCTTCCAATAACACATGTAACCGATAAACAAATATGTGTTATCATATCTAATGAAAGAGAAAGACCATATTCTACATTAAAGAGAATATTAAGAAATTCAGATAAATTTGTAACTCTAAAAGAAGATGATTGTGTAGTTATGTTATCACCTCAATATGAAGGTTCAGAACTTACAGCAACCAAAGTATTTAATAAAATTGCTAAAGTTGGAACAAAACTTGTATTACTTTCAAGCAAATTTTTGTCTCCCCATGCATCTAGTCAAGATATTATGCTTATGATAAATTTAATGCAACCAAAATATTTTTTACCTGTTATGGGAGAATATAGACATCAAGTAGAAAGTGCAGAACTTGCTAAAAAATTAGGAATAAGTGAAGATAATATATTACTTAATTTAAATGGAGATATTGCAACTTTTAAAAATGGTAAACTTATAAGTAATGATGGAAAAATTAAAGTAGAAGATATACTAATAGATGGAAAAACTGTCGGAGATATAGGCGATTTAGTACTTAAAGATAGAGAAATGTTAAGTGATAGTGGAATTGTCATAGTAAATGCTAATATAGATAAAAAAACTAAAGAAATAATCAATAAAGCAAATATTTTAACTAAAGGTTTTATATATGTTAAAAATAATATTGATTTAATAAAAGAAGCTGAAAGCATTGTTACAAATGTAATAAATGAAGACGTAAGCGCTGATGAAAATTACATAGATTACAATAAATTAAAGATTGATATAAGAGATAGATTAGGTAAATATTTATATCAGGAAACAGAAAGTAAACCTATGATAATTATAATAATTCAAGAAGTTTTATAGCTTCTTTTTTATATTTTTTACGAAAAATATTCAAAAACTTTTTACTTTTTGATAAATTTATAGTATAATATAAAATAGATTGTAGGAGATGATACAATGAAACATATTTATACTAGTATCGATATTGGTTCAAGTAGTATAAAAATAGTTGTATGTGAATTATATCAAAATAAACTAAATTTATTAGCATCTTCATCTTTTGCATCTCTTGGAATAAAAAAAGGGTTAATAACAGATGTTGAACTTGCTAAAAAATCAATTAGAGGCGCACTTAACGAAATAGAAGATACACTTGGCATAAAAATTAATAAAGTGATAGTAAATATTCCATCATTTAATGCAGAATATGTTGTCGTAAAAGGTAACATTAGAATTGATAATGAACAATCAATCGTTACAGGTGATGATATAGTAAAAGTATTAGATAGTGCAAGTTCAAGCACAAATTTTTCATCAAGGGAAATTGTAACTATACTTCCAATTGATTTTACTTTAGATGATAAAGCATTTATAAAAAATCCAAGAGGAATGAAAGGCATAAATTTAGGATGTCGTGCGGTAATGGTTACAACACCTAAAAAAAATGTGTATTCAGTAGTAACTTTACTTGAAAATATGGGTATCGAAATAGTAGATATATCATTAAATAATATTGGCGATTTATATTGTTTCAATAATAAAAAATTTGAAGATAAAGTTGGCGCAATTATAAATATAGGATGTGAAACTACAAACGTATCACTTTATAATAAAAGTATATTAGTAAAAAGTAGTGTTATAAATAATGCTGGTAAAAATATAGATAATGATTTGTCATATATGTTTAAAATTAATGAAGAAACAGCTGAAAACTTAAAATTAAATTTTTCTTTAGCTCATAAAAAATATGCTAGTCCAAATGACATTATAGAAATTAAAAATAATAAAGATGAATTGATAAAACTAAATCAATTTGAGGTAACTGAAATTGTTATGGCTAGACTAGAAGATATATTAGAAGAAGCAAAAAAAGAGATAAATCTATTGACAAGTAAAAGAATAGATTATATTATTATAACAGGGGGTACTAGTAATATATCAGGATTTGAATATGTAGTTAATGATATATTTGGAGAAAATGCTAATATAGGAAATGTAAAAATGTTAGGCATTAGAAACAACATGTACTCATCTTGTATAGGAAATATAGTATATTTTATAAGTAAATTAAAGTTAAAAAATAAAAATTATAGTATGATATCAGATGAAGAGGTTTATGAAATGACTACTATAAATTCTAAAAAAAATACATCAGATTCAATGTTAGGAAAAATATTTGGATTTTTCTTTAACGAGTAGAGGAGGAAATTATGTTCGGATTAGAAATGGATCAGGTTGCAAAAATAAAAGTTATAGGTGTTGGTGGAGGAGGAAACAATGCTGTCAATAGAATGATAGAATCAGGAGTAAAAGGCGTTGAATTTATAGTAGCTAATACAGATCTTCAAGTCCTTAATTGTTCAAAAGCACCAACAAAAATACAAATTGGAGAAGATTTAACAGGTGGTAGAGGTGCTGGAGCTAAACCAGAGGTAGGCCGTGAAGCAGCTCTAGAAAGTAAAAAAGAACTAGAGGAAGCCCTAGCAGGTGCAGATATGGTATTTGTTACTTGTGGTATGGGTGGTGGAACTGGTACTGGTGCTGCTCCTGTAATCGCTGGTATCGCACAAGAATTAGGTGCTCTTACAGTAGGTATAGTTACTAAACCATTTTCATTTGAAGGTAAAAGAAGAATGGATCAAGCAATATCAGGTTTAGAAGAATTAAAGAAAAATGTAGACACTTTAATAGTTATACCAAATGATAGATTAAGAGAAATAATAGATAAATCTACACCACTAGTTGATTCATTTAAAGAGGTAGATAACGTATTAAGACGTGGTGTTCAATCTATATCAGATTTAATAGCTGTTGCAGGACTTATAAATCTTGATTTTGCAGATGTTAAAACTGTAATGGAAAAACGAGGAAAAGCACTTATAGGTATTGGTATTGGTGTTGGAGAAAATAGAGCTACAGAAGCCGCTAAACAAGCTATCGCAAGTCCTTTACTTGAAACAAGTATTGATGGTGCTACAGATGCTATTATTAATGTTACAGGTGGTAATAATTTAACACTATATGAGGTAGAAGAAGCAGCTGAAGTAATTAGAAATAGTGCTAAAACAGATGTAAATACTATATTTGGAGCTGTAATAAATGAAAATTTAACAGATGAAATAATAGTTACTGTTATAGCAACCGGTTTTGATGACGATGAAGATAAAGAAGAAGAACAAACTGAAACTAGAAGTGAAAGAGTTGAAAATAATAAAGTAAATTATAGAAGAGAATATAATGAAGATTCAGATAATGATTCAGATGACTCAGATGATATTATTCCATCATTCTTGAGAAAAAGAGGAGGATTTTAATCCTCTTTTAGTTTACTAAAATATAATAATATTATATAATATAGTATGTAAATTAAATATATTAATCGAGGTGTTTATGAAAAGTGATATAGAAATAAGTAAAGAATCTAAACTTTTAAGTATAGATAAAATTGCTGATAAATTAAATTTAAATAATGAATATTTAGAGTGCTATGGTAAATATAAAGCAAAAATTGACCTAGATTATAATAAATTACCAGATAAAAATAGTAAATTGATACTTGTAACATCAATAAATCCTACACCATTTGGTGAAGGTAAAACAACTATTAGTATTGGAATAAATGATGCTTTAAGAAAACTAAATAAAAATTCTATAGTTGTGTTAAGAGAGCCATCTTTAGGACCTATATTTGGTATAAAAGGAGGTGCTACAGGTGGTGGATATTCTCAAGTAGTTCCAATGGAAGATATTAATCTTCATTTTACAGGAGATATCCATGCTATAGAATCAGCAAATAATTTATTATGCGCTATAATTGATAATCATATATTTCAAGGTAATAGTTTAAATATAGATGAGGTTGTTTATAATAGATGTATTGATTTAAATGATAGAGCACTCAGAGATGTAAAGTTAAATAATAGAACAGATCATTATAATATTACAGTTGCTAGTGAAATGATGGCCATAGTTTGTATTAGTAGTGATATCAGTGATTTAAAAAAACGTATTGGTAATATTTTAATTGGATATACCAAAGATAAAAAAATGATATTTGCTAAAGATTTAAACTGTGTAGATGCAATTGCAATACTTTTAAAAGATGCAATTAAACCTAATTTAGTTCAAACTTTAGAAAACAATCCTGCATTAATTCATGGAGGGCCATTTGCTAATATCGCACATGGATGTAATTCATTAATCGCAACTAAATTAGGACTTAAATTATGTGATTA
Source organism: uncultured Bacilli bacterium (assembly GCA_947624135.1). Lineage (GTDB taxonomy): Bacteria > Bacillota_I > Bacilli_A > RF39 > UBA660 > UMGS1613. The sequence goes on from CANQIV010000051.1 coordinate 5,903, forward strand.
TGTCGTTACTGAAGCAGGATTTGGCTCAGATTTAGGTGCAGAAAAGTTTTTAGATATAAAATGTCAAGTAGGAAATTTAAAACCAAATTGTATAGTTATAAATGCAACAGTTAGAAGTTTAAAATATAATGGTGGTTTAAGTAAAGAAAAAATTAATGAAGAAAATATAAATGCTTTAAAAATTGGAATATCTAATTTAGAAAGACATATTGAAAATATGAGTAAATATACAAAAAACATTATAGTATGTTTAAATAAATTTGAATATGATAAAAATATAGAAATAGATTATATAAGAAATTATGTTAAAAATATGGGATATGATTTTGAGATATGTGAATCATATAAATATGGTAGTGATGGTAGTATAGATTTAGCTAAAAAAATATTAAATATATGCGATAATGAAATAGATTATAAACCATTATATAACTTTAATGATACTATAATAAATAAAATTAATAAAATCGTTAAAGAAATATATAGAGGAAACATTATAATAGATGAAAATATTAAAGAAAAAATAGAATATTTAGAAAAAAATAATTTATCTAATCTACCTATTTGTATTGCTAAAACACAATATTCTTTCAGTGATGATCCTAAAAAATTAGGCGCACCAAATAATTTTGATATGAAAATTACAGATATAAAATTAAGTAATGGAGCAGGTTTTATAGTAGTATTAATGGGTAATATTATGACATTACCGGGATTATCTAAAACATCTGCATATTTAAATATGAAAATAGATAAGTATGGAAATATAGAAGGATTATTTTAATTCTTCTTTTATTTTATAATAATATTAATTCTAGACAAATAAAAAATTTTAATATATAATATTACTTAATTTGAAACGAGGGTATAATATGTTAGATAAAAATTATTATATAATATCAACGTTAGGTATTGATGAAGAAATAATAAATATATTCAAAATTATAGAAGAAAAAATAAAAGGAAAAAATCAATCAGAAAAAGAATTAATTGTAATAAACGAACTAGAAAATAGAAAAATATTTCCTATTATTGAAGAAGAAAAGTTAGTATTTAATAAAATTTGCTATAATTTCGATGACGATTTCTTTAAATATTTAGATGAAAAATTAGGAATTATGCATAAAAATATTGAAGAATATTCAGATATTAAAGAAAAAACTTATCTATTAGATATGTTTGGTATAAATAAATTAGAAGAAAAAATTATTGGATATTATGAATTTGTAGAATTAGCTGATAAAAATAGTGAATACCAAAAATTTTTCAAAATGATGTCAAATTCATATAGTAGAAATATTAAAAAATATAAATTTAAAATAATTACATATATAGAACATCCAAAAATATATTTAATTATTAAATCGATGATAGATAGTTTTGATTTATCTAAAATATATTTAAATTTATGTCAATTTTTATATTTAGATAATAATTTATTAAATGATAAAACTTACCTTTATCAAGTATGTAAAGACTTTAATAAAAAAGAAAAAAATTTAAGTATTGGAGAAAAAAAAGAACTTATAAATCTTATATATTCTAAAATAAATATAGATAAAATTACTGAATTTGACTTAAATATAGATAATGAAATTATTAATATATGTAAAGATATTGCTAAAAGAAACACAAATATACTAAATACTCAAGTTTTTAGAAGCATATTAAATTATAATGAAATCGAACCACAAAAAATATTAGAAAAATAAAAGAACGAAAAAACGTTCTTTTTTTGTATATTTTAAAAATAATTTAACATAACAAATTAGAAAGGAGATTTTATGGCACGTCATAAAGTAGAAATCTGTGGCGTGAATACTGCGAATTTAAAAGTTTTAAGTAACGATAGTATGGTTGAATTATTTAAAAAATATAAAAATGGAGATGAAAAAGCAAAAGAAGAACTTATAAATGGAAATTTAAAATTAGTACTTAGTATCCTAAGGAAATATAATAATAGATGTGATAATATGGATGATTTATTTCAAGTTGGTTGCATTGGTTTAATAAAAGCAATAGATAATTTTGATTTAAACTTTGATGTTAAATTTTCTACGTATGCAGTACCAATGATACTTGGTGAAGTTAAAAGATATCTTAGAGATAATAATAGTGTAAGAATTGCTAGAAGCATTAAAGATATTGCTTATAAAGCACTCACAATAAAAGAAAAATTAATACATAAATTAAATAGGGAACCAACTGTAAAAGAAATAGCAAAAGAACTTGATTTATCAGAATATGAGGTAAGTAATGCTTTAGATAGTATGAAAGATACAGTAAGTATTTTTGAACCAATATATAATGATGGCGGTGATACTATATACTTAGCTGATCAAATAGAAGATAAAAATTCAAAAATGAAACAAGTAGAAGAAAGAATCGCTCTTAATGAAGCAATAAAAAAGTTAAAAGAAAAAGAAAAATATATAATAATTGAAAGATATATAATAGGTAAAACCCAAATGGAACTTGCAGATGAAATTGGAATTTCTCAAGCACAAATTTCTCGACTTGAAAAAAATGCATTAAATAATATAAAAAATAAAATGATATAGTAGGCAATAGTCTACTTTTTTCATATAATATAGTGGTGATAGTATGAGAATGTCTGAACTACAAAATAAAAACGTAATAAATTTAGTAGATGGCAAAAATATAGGTAATATAATAGATATGAGTGTAGATGAAAAAGGAGTTACAACAGGACTTATAGTAGAAAAGAAAAAATTTTTTATATCATTTTTCTCAAATAATAAAGAAATAGTTATAAAATGGAATCAAATAGAAAAAATTGGAGAAGATGTAATACTAGTTAGTGTTGTATATTAATAAAAAACGTGCTATAATCCTGAGTTTGACAGTTTTGAAAACTAAAAATCTCTTGAGGCCTTATTTTATAAGAACTTAAGAGATTTTTT
>CANQIV010000052.1 GCA_947624135.1 uncultured Bacilli bacterium
ACCCATACAAAGTTAATTACAAAAAAACTACATTTTTATTTTCAACTTTTCCTACATTTTTATATTGACTTTTACAGCAAGATAGAAAATAAATAAAAATAATTTTACTTTGTTAATATAGAAAACACACTTGCATATTGTCAAAACTATATGCGTGTTAAAAAAGAAAATAGTTGTTGTACTCCTTCCTTTAGGGCACCATAGAGGTTGAAAGTCGCACCTTTGCGATTTAAGAATATAAGGTTCATAACATTTGCTATTATGGGCTTTTTTCATTGCTTGTAGGTGAATTATTACGAAAATGCCATAGAACAATTAAACTTTTTCCTGTAAATAAAACTAGTTGAAAAATAGTTGATACGAGATTCTTATAAATAAAGACTTTAAATATCTTTATTAAGAAAAATTAACTAAAGGATAATATAAAATAGTTATTTTCGCAAGTGCGAAAAGGTTTGATGGTGCATCTACGATATGAAAAAAGCCTTTATTTTAAAGGATTTTGAAATTTCGTGGTGCATTCCCATATCCTATTGTATTTAAAAAAATAGTTATTTTTTTGAAAAGAGGAATTTTTGATGATAAAATTTAGTGTTAATTTATATGAAAAAATTGTAGTATAATAAAATTGAAAACAATTAATGTTTTATAAGTATATAAATATATAAAAATGATTAAAATTCATGATATAATTGTATAGGAGGTGTTCTTGTTTATGATGTATCCTTTTAAAGTTTTAAATAAAAAGAAATATTTTCTATGTTTTATAAATGCCTTTTTAGAAAATATATGTTTATATATTATGCCAGTTATATTGTCAATATTTTTGACTATACCATTTAGTTTAGAAAAATTTAAAATGTTGATTATATTTACAATATTAATAAAAACATTTGAAATATTCTTTAATGTTTTGTGGAACACAAAGGTAGAACCTTTTTTAGAAGTAAGTAAAAAGGATTTGCAAATAGCCTACTTTAAAAGAATATGTAATATGAATATTTCTAGAATAAATGATACACATACAGGTTATTTAAAAAAACAATTAGATATAATAAGTGAAGAAACAGTATCACTTTTAAATGAAATAATGATGACAATAAATGGATTCTGTGTTGCAATTACTATTTTCTTAATTCAGGTTTGGACACAGAGTTATATTATGTTTATAGTATGTTTGGTTTTTACAATTACAATTATAATATATAATGTTGTTATCACAAAATCAAATGTTAAAATACAAGAAGAGTATAATGATACAAATGCTAAGTATAATGCAACATCGGTTGATTTCTTGCAAAATGTAAAAATTGTTAAAAATTTTGATGCTTTAAATTATGCCACAAATACAATGAATAATAAATTTGAAGTTGTAAGACCATCATTAAAAAAATCTCATGTTTTTCACTCTCTGAGATCTGATGGTATCAATGCGCTAGTATATTTAATGTATGCAATCATATTAATAAGTTTGTTTTTTAGAATGAAAAATGGTGAAGATGTATTTAAATATTTAGTATTCTATTCATCAATGTTCAGTGGATTAAATGTTGAATTGAAAGGAGTTGCTTCTTTATTTATTCATTATAATAAATTTAAATCAGCAAATAATCAAATAGAAAAAATGATTATTGAAGAAGAACCACAAAACAAAATCAGAAATTGGAATAATATTACTATTAAAGATATTGAATTTAAGTATAATGATGAGAGTAATAATGTTATTAAGATACCAAAATTTTCACTTGATAAAAAAGATAAAATTAGTATTATTGGCGAATCAGGACAAGGTAAATCCACCTTTTTATCACTATTTTGTAGATTCTATGGTATTGATGATGACAATTATTTGACCGATCAGACACCAACTTCAAAAGTTCCCGATATTGCCTATATTTCGCAAGAGACTGATTTATTTGATTTAACAATTAAGGAAAATTTATGCTTAGGAAAAAGAATATCAAGTGAAAAATTAAATGAGTACTTAGTAGATGCTGGATTATCTGAATGGATTAATAGTTTAGAAAATGGCCTTGATACACTTGTTGGTGAAAAGGGTATAAAGTTATCTTCAGGTCAAAAACAAAGATTGAATATCATTAGAGGAATTTTATTAGATAAAGAGATTTATATATTGGACGAACCCACTTCTAATTTAGATGCTTTATCAGAAAGTAAAATTTATGATATGATAAATAAGTATTTAAAAGATAAAACTTGTATTATTGTTACCCATAGACCAAAACTAACGGAAATATGTAATAAACATTATTATTTTGATAAACGAGTAATGTTAAAATTAGAATAATATTTATATACGTAATAAATTATAAGAGCGTTGCACAAAACAATTTAACGCGATATAATGAGTTTATCAAATATTGATGAACTTATATTTTTTTGATTAAGAGGGTTAAACCCTTTTAACAATCGCACCAGATTGATACCAAACTCGAACTTTTGTGGTTCGAGTTGTAAAATATTTTAATTTATGTTAAAATATTTATAGATTTTAATTGATATGATTATCAATTTAGAAAACACACTTGCATATTGCCATAAACAATATTCTATATAATTTTAGGAGATTTAAAATGCTTTATTTAACAGAAAATGATAAATTAATAATTAATAATTGTTATCGTAATTTTTTACAATCTTTAAAAGAAAATTTACAAAATAATTGTGTAAAAGATAGTTTAGATTGTTATGCCATAATAGTTAAATTACTAAAGGATGGTCAATTTAGTTTTAATGATGAAATGAAGTATTCATTATCATTTGATTACCTAGATTTACCTAATATGATTAAAGGGACACAAGTTATGTATGGAGTAGGATGCTGTCGCCATATAAATTTATTAATAAATGATATCATGAAAACATTAGGTTTTAATTCAACTTTATTATATGTGAGAGTTGATGAAACAGATAATTGGCACAGAGTAACACCTCTTACAGCTAATCATGTGGTTGTTACTTTAAAGGATAATAATGATGAATATTTATTAGATGCTTATAATAACTTTGTTTTTAAAATAGTAGGCTGTAACTTAGAGCCAGTAAAACTTAAAAATATGGATAATATATTAATAACTAAATATCCAGATGATAATGTAAAAAAGATTGGACTAGTACTCAAAAAATATTATAAATTACAAAAATTAGGTATAGATTATATATATGACTATGATCATTAAATAAAGGTTATACTTTTTTTTTGGACATTCTGTATTTTATCAAAATTATATTTAAAGTTATTATGCATTTGTCAAGGAAATTTAAAACAAAAAAAGTAGATATTATAATTGATGAATAAAAATTTAATTGCGAAATATTTTATTGAAGCAAACTTCGGTGTTTCGGTATTAAATTTTTGTAGAAAACAATTACCATACCTAAAAAGATAGCAGACTATCTAAATAAAGATTATAAAAATATTATTGTCATATCTAAATTTAATAATTAAAAAATTATAATACAATAAAAAAAGATGACTTTGAGCGTTGATGCTTTTCATCATCTTTTTTAATTAAACTATACTAATTATTTTTATCATTTCTCCTGGATAATCATATAAAAGCCAATTTATCAATTTCATATTTTTTTTGATCATCAATTCCATAAGGGACTTTACAAAATTTAAAGTTAATATTTTTTATATGTTTATATATTTTATTTAATTCCTTTTTATCAAAATATGTAATTAATGTTATTCTACTTATATTAATGCTTACTTTCCTTCCTTAAATAAATTAAATAATAAGCCAATCCTATTTGAAAAATCATAAATAGTGCAGACAAACCAAACATATACCTTAAACCTATATTATACATAATACCACATAAAAATATACCAGCAGCATCTCCTAAATATTTAACCACATATCTAAAATTAGTAAATGTTAATTGATATTTATTTTCAACATTATTTATATAATATCCATCGCAAATGTTTTCGTATGATGTTGAAATTAATATAGACCAAGTTATTGCAATTAATGTAAAAATTAAACTATTAGATAAAAATGCTATTGAGTAAGCAATAAATCTAATTCCAAATTTTATAGTAATAGTAACATAATCATTTTTTGGTGTTAAGTACTTTAATGCTATAATACCAATTACATCTGCTAAAAGTCCTACTATTAACAAATAATTTGTTGCCTGATTATCTGAAAATTCAAAGTAGTTTGTTAATGTTATCATCTTTAAACCTAATGCTGTTTGCATTGCCATAGATCCTACAAAAGAATATATTGCATATATAGTTTGTAATTTACTACTTAATATATATTTAAATATGCTACTTACTTTAGTAGATTTACTATCAATATTTTCATCTATCTTTATATTAAATATTACTATAATTGAAATAACTAAAAATATTATAGAAATTAATAAACAAATATTATAATTTATTAAAATACCTATGTTTTTACCTATAAGTAATCCCCCAATTAAAATACCAATATCCCTGAAAAAATATTCTGTTAATTTCCTTTTACTATAAATTGTATTACTTTTAATAATTGTAGTTATTAAAGGATATATACTAGTTGTAACTAAATAACCTGTTAAAATATCTATTATTATTGAAATATTTATTAAATTAGAATTTCCTAAATTATTTAAAGAAAACAAAACAATCATATTTAAGAATTTAATAATTAATGCATATTTTATAAAATTTTTTAACTTATTTAACTTAATGTACTTACCTGCAAGCATTATACCTAGTACACTTATTAGTGTTCCAATACTAATTATATTTCCTATATTATTAGGAGAAAAATTGTTATCTTGTAACCATAATTGTCTGAAATTTTCCCATAGTCCAATTGAAATGCTAAAAAAAGCTAACATTATCAAAATTTGATTTTAAATTTTAATTTTTTTCATCTATATAACTCCATTCTAAAATTCAAGTACAAATCTCTTTCCAATTTTTGTAACTTATTATATTTTCATAATCTATTGATTTTTCTGAAATTCTTATAGTTTAATTCCTAAATGTGAAATTTAAATACAATTACTTAATTGATCATCAATAGATATATCAATTCTCTCTTCTTTGCATATAGGGGCTTTTTTTCTAGTATTGACGATAAGTTTATCAAACTTTATTCCATTTTTATTTAACCAATTTTTACTTAGTTTATATGGATCATTGTGAAATTCCGAATCTCTAGCTGTAATTATATAAATTTCATGACCATTTTCTTTTAATTTTCAATATATTTTATGGCATTTTCTCTTAGTGCTGCTTTATTAATAATTTCTTCTTGTATATTTTTTTAAAAATATTTTAATTCTCCATATGAAAAGCCAAATTTTTCTTTATAGAAATTACCATCATTGTTTATATCTTCAAATATACTTTTAGATTTATCAATATTCTTTCCTAAACTCTTTGCATAATTGTAAGCTGCAATATTCAATTCGTTTTATACTTCTGTTAATGTATTATCAATATCAATTCCTATTCTCATTGTTATCACCTGCAAAATATTATTTGTCTAACAACATTATACTATAAATTTTGATTTTTTTTGAGACATATAATAAAAATTATATTAAAATACTATTAGAGATTGATATTTTTATATATCAAATTCGTTGATTAGGTAAAAAGTTGTAGATTACTACGTCACTCGCACCAGATAGATACCAAACTCGAACTTTTTAAATTATTTGATAAGTTCGAGTTTTAATATTTAATAATTTATGATAAAATGATTTTAGTAATCAAGGGGGGGGGAAATATGAATAAAGAAATAGTAAAATCAGAGATTAATGTAAATAACAATAAAATTAATATTATGCGAATAGAAAATAAAGAATATATTTCTCTTACGGATTTGGCTAGATATGCTGATGAAGATGATCCAAGATATCCCATTCAAAACTGGATGCGCAATAAAGATGTTATTGCTTATTTAGGATTGTGGGAAAAATTAAATAATGAAAATTTCAAAGGTGTCGAATTCGACACGTTTAAAAACGAAGCTGGTAGTAATAAGTTTAAGATATCACCTCAAAAATGGATTAAAGAAACCAACGCAATCGGAATAATATCTAAATCCGGTAATAATGGTGGAACTTATGCTTGTAGTGATATAGCTTTAGAATTTGCAAGTTGGCTATCTCCAGAATTTAAATTGTATGTTATACAAGAATTTGAAAGATTAAAAAGAAATGAAGCATATCAATATAAAGTTGATTGGACAGCTAGTAGAATGCTTGCTAAATCTAATTATCATATTCATACAGATTCAATTAAAGAAAACATCATTCCTAAATTAACTGAAAAGCAAAAACAATATGTATATGCTGAAGAAGCTGATGTTTTAAATGTTGCTTTATTTGGTATGACTGCGAAAGAATGGAGAGATAAAAATCCTAATATTGAAGGAAATATTCGAGATTATACAGATTTGAGACATTTACTCATTCTATGTAATTTAGAAAACACAAACGCTGAACTTATTAATGATGGTGTACCACAAAAAGAAAGATTAGTAAAACTTAATAATTCAGCCATTAGACAAATGAAAGTTTTAGCAAATGATAAATCTATAAAAGAACTAGAAAATTTAAATAAAAAATTAATAAATACTAAATAGTTATGACAATTTAGAAAGCGTACTTGATAAAAATGCGTTTTTATGCTATTATGTATTTAGCAAGAAAATTTGCATAAAATAAAAAAAGGGAACATTCAGTTTTTCTGAGTTGAATGTCTACCCATTATATTACGTTAGACACTTATTCTAGTGAATGAGTGTCATTTTTTTATAACTACTATCATAATGATAAGGAGAAATAAAATGATAGTAATGAACTTGAAAACTTTTAAAATAAAAGTCTTAGTTTTCATTTTTATCAAACCTCCTCTCTATAAAGATTGGAGGTAGACACTCAACAACTGATATTCCTATAAAAAGTATACTATTTATTACATATAAAACAAGTGTTCGAATAATATTTTATTAAAAAGTTATTGAACTGATTTCTTTAGAACAGCAGATTGATACCAAACTAGGACTATTATAACTCGAGTATGTATAACAAAAGACAACTTGCAAAAAGGTTGTTTTTATGCTATTATGTACTTGTCAAGGAAACTTGCATAAAATAAAAAAAGGATACATTTGATAGTAGAAATCAGATGTTTTTATTATCTAAATAGTAAGGTAATTACTATGAAGAATAATAGTAGAATTATAATAAATAATATTTGTAAAGGAGAATTTAAATGATTAAAAATGATTGCTTTGTTTATAGAAAAGCGGAAGTAAAAGATTTAGATGAAATTGCATATTTAGTAACAAAACTTATAGGAACATGTAATTTTATTAATAAATCAAAAATTAATAAACCTTTTTTACAAATTTTAGAAATAAATAAGCAATCTATAAGTCAAGATATAAAAAGATATTTAGTATGTGAATATAATAATAAAGTAATTGGTGCTTGCGGTTTAAGTAAAATTTTAACTAAAAATAATTATGGGTTAGCTATTGGTAAATATAGAGAAATTTTATATTTAATAGTTGATGAAAAGTATCAAAAGATGGGGATTGGAACAAAACTATTGAAGCAGTGTTGTGAAAATTGTAAGTTTCCTATACTATATGAAGCATGGGGAGACAATGGAAAATATGTGAATTCAAAATTCATTCTAGAGAAATTAAATTTCAATTTAGTAAAAGATCTAGGAAATAAATATTATAAAAATAATGGATATTGTACATATTGCGTTAATAGGGATAAAAAGTGCAACTCATGTTTAGCAGAGGTTTGGATAAAAGTATGATAAATTAATTAAATACTGTAAAATTTAAAAATTTATTTTATAAATGTTTTAATTATCTATGCTATGCGATATACTCATTAAATATTAAAGTAACATTAAAAAATATTATGATAACAGTACCTAAACTAGAATTTAACAATGAAAATAGCAAACTTTATACTTATTTTTTTTATTATCAATTTATTCGGCAACTTTTCAGCAACTTTTCGGCAACAAAAAAAGTGAACTAAAAAGTTCGACTAAAATTCAACATGGAGCAAGTGTCGTAGTTATCTACAACTTTCTCTCAATAACGAAAAATTTATATAATCTTCCGTTGCTAGTAATAATATAACATATTTTTGATATTTATTGAATACTATTTTAATGTTTTATTTAAAAGATATTTCCTTGTCAAATAAATAGTTATTACTTTATAAAATTCTTCAAATTCTTTTGTATTTGTTAAAATTCAATAAAATTTATTCTGTAAAAGAACTAGGATGATACGCTTTAATTCCTAACTCTTCTGCCTTTCTTAATACGTCTAATCTATCATCAACAAGTATTGTATCATTTATATCAATATTTAAATTTTTTGCATATTCTATTATTACATTTGGTTTTAGCATTGTTGAACTTATAAAAATAATATTTTCTTTTTTTATAATTGAATAATTTTCTTCTAACCATTTATATTTTTGATTTATTTCATTATTAGTTACAATTGTTCCCAAAACAAAAATTTTTCAGGATTAAGTTGATTAATTATTTTTTGCATTGTTTTTAAAGGTCTTGCATTTAAGAATAAATTGGAAAATAATAAATCATTCAATGATTGACAACCAAGTTCTGGACATTTTCCCCCATATAACTGATCTTTAAACCTATATTCTGATAAAGTTCCGTCTACATCTGTAAAAGTCAATATAAAAATGTAGGAAAAGTTGAAAATAAAAATGTAGTTTTTTTGTAATTAACTTTGTATGGGT
>CANQIV010000053.1 GCA_947624135.1 uncultured Bacilli bacterium
TTTTTATTTTCAAATTTATTATAACACTGGTCTTTCTTTTTTTGTGCTTTCCCCCAAATAATTTTACACTATCTTTTAGTTTTAATACTTGTAAAAAACAATATTAAGTGATATTATTAGTATAGATAGAAGAGTAAGATATAAGCTTCTATTAGAGTGAAAGGAATGGAATTATGAAAGAATTAAAACAATCAAATATGAGTAGGGGGGGGGGTACTTTACACTAGAAAAGTAAAGGCATTCACCCTAATAGAACTTTTAGCTGTAATAGTAATATTAGCTATAATAGCAGTCATAGCTACTCCAATAATTTTAGGAGTAATAAATGATTCAAAGTATAAAGCATTTAAAATAAGTTTAAACAATATAGAACACGCATATGAACTATATGCTGCTCAAAATAATATCGAACCAGGAACAGAAATAGATATAAGTAAATTACCTCTAGATTCAAAGAACTTAAAAGGAAAAGTATTTTTAAATACAGATGGAAAAATAGAATTAAAAGAAGTAACCGATGGAACATATAGTGCGGAAGGAACACTAGATGATTTAAGTGTGCTTAAAGGAACAGTAGAAGATTTGTCAGCAAATCGTTTAGATGTAGAAGTAACTCTAAGTTTAAAATCAAATAGTATAATAGTAACAGTAGAAACAAAAGAAGGATATCCAACAAGTTATAGTTATCAGATAACAGGACCAGAAGAATATAAAAAAGAAGCAAATAACTTAAAAGAAAGTACATATACATTTGATAAGTTAAATTTAAATATAGAATATACTGTAAAAGTAATAGTAAAAAATAAAGCAGGATTAACAAAAGAAATAACAAAGACAATAAAAACAGAATTAGTGGCAGAACCAGAATTAAAAGGTATGACACCAGTAGTATATCAAAATAATAACTGGGTAGTAGTAGATATAACAAAAGGTAAATGGTATGATTATGAAAATCAAGAATGGGCAAACGCAGTAATATTAAATGATGGAATAAATAAAACAGCAGGACAAGAATTAGATTTAACTAAAGATGTAAGAGCAATGTTTGTGTGGATACCAAGATATGAATATAAAATAGAAGATCTATATGGAAAAGGTGGGGTAAGCGCAGAAAGTCCTGGAGAAATAGAAGTAAACTTCGTATCAAAAGATGTAGTATATAAAGATATAAATAGTAGTGGATATAGAGTACATCCAGCTTTCACATTTGGAACAGAAGAATTATCAGGAATATGGGTAGGAAAGTTTGAAACAAGCACAGAACAAACAAACGAGTGTTATTTAACACCAAATGAAACAAATTGTAATAACGTAAATCAAGAACCATATATATTACCAAATGTATCATCATTAAGATTTCAGAATGCTAAAAATCAATTTGAAGTGGCAAAAAAATTAAATAGTTTAATAGATAAAGCTGGAGATTCACACATGATGAAGAATAGTGAATGGGGAGCAGTTGCATACTTATCACAAAGTAGGTATGGAAAATATGGCCATGATAAAGAAGAAATATATATAAATAATTGTTCTAATTTTACAACAGGAATAGCAGGAAATATGGTAGATGAAATAAAAACAGACAATTGTATAAATACATATGAAACAATAAAAGGACAAAAAGCATCAACAACAGGAAATATAACAGGAATATATGATATGAGTGGAGGAGCATGGGAAAGAGTAATGGCATATTATGAACTAGCATACAAAACAAATCCTGATTTAAATTTATCATGGGGTTCAACATCAACAGAAAATGAATCAGGATTTACATCTGCACCAGAATCAAAATATTATGACTCTTATGATATAACAAATATTGATGAATGTACAACTGATAAATGTGGTGGACATGCACTTTCAGAAACAGCTGGATGGTATTCTGGTTATACAAAATTTTTTACTAATTCTAAAACATGGATTAATCGTGGTGCACATCTTTCTAATATAAAATATACAAGTATCTTTTCATTTCATCAAAATGGTGCTTATGCACATATTGATGGTAGTTTCCGTATTGTTATTTCATAAATAAAAAAATATTAGGCATTCGTCTAATATTTTTTCATTATAATTAAATTATTTTGTTTCATTATTATTTTCTTTCAATATAAACTCATCATTTTTGACATCTATAATTATATTTTCACCAAATTTAATATTATCTTGTATTATATTATTTGCAAGCAAAGATTCAATATTTTTACTTACATATCTTTTCATAGGTCTTGCGCCATATATTTCATCAAAAGAATTATCTATAATATATTTTTTAGCGTTCTCACTTAAATTTATTTTTACATGCATGTTAGATAATCTATTTTCAATATTTTTAATAATATTATCAAGTATACTATATAAAATATTTTTAGTAAGAGAATTAAATATAATTATTTCATCAATTCTATTTATAAATTCAGGTTTAAATGTATGTCTTAATTCATTCATAACAAGTTCATTAGAATTTTCATCATTATTTAATATATATTCACTACCTAAATTGGATGTCATTATAATTATTGTATTTTTAAAATCTACAGTTCTTCCTTGTGAATCAGTAATTCTACCATCATCAAGAATTTGAAGCAATATATTAAATACATCTTTATGAGCTTTTTCAATTTCATCAAATAAAACTATACTATATGGATTACGTCTTACTGCTTCTGTTAATTGTCCTCCTTCATCATATCCTACATATCCTGGAGGCGCACCAACAAGCCTTGAAACAGAATGTGCTTCCATATACTCACTCATATCAATTCTAACTATATGTTTTTCATCATCAAATAAATTTTCTGCAAGAGTACGAGCTACCTCTGTTTTACCAACACCAGTAGGTCCTAAAAATATAAATGAACCAATTGGTCTATTAGGGTCTTTAATTCCAGCCCTTGCTCTAATAATAGCTTCACTTATAAGTTCAAGTGCATTATCTTGACCCTTAACTCTTTTACTCATATTTTCTTTTAAATTTAATAATTTTTCTTTTTCACCACCAACAAGTTTACTTACTGGTATATTAGTCCACTTTGATACAATATTAGCAATACTTTCATCATCTACAGTATCACTTAATATTTCATTTTTATTTTTTTCATTTAATTCATCAAGTTCTTTTTGTAATTTAGGTAAAGTTCCATGTCTCAAAATAGCAGCTTTTTCATAATCATAATTATCCTCAGCTTTTTCTAGTTCAAAAGTATTTTTTTCTATTTCTTCCTTCTTTTTATTTATTTTTATATTTATTTCTTTTTCACTTTCCCAGTCATTTCTTAAAGACTGTTCTTTTTCTTTTAAACCATTTAATTTTTCATCAATTTCTTTTATTCTATTTTTAGATATTTCATCTTTTTCTTTTTTTAGAGCCTCTTTTTCTATTTGTAATTGCATTATTTCTCTAGTTAATGTATCAAGTTTTACTGGAACTGATTCCATTTGTACTTTTATAGTAGCGCATGCTTCATCTACTAAATCTATTGCTTTATCTGGTAAAAATCTATCTGTTATATATCTATCTGATAAAGTTGCTGCAGCTATTAAGGCTTTATCTTTTATAGTAACTCCGTGATATACTTCGAATCTTGATTTCAAACCTCTAAGTATTGTTATAGTATCTATTACACTAGGAGCATTAACTAAAACTTTTTGAAAACGTCTCTCAAGTGCGCCATCTTTTTCTATGTATTTTCTATATTCATTTAAAGTAGTTGCTCCTATGCAAAGAATTTCTCCGCGTGCGAGCATTGGTTTAAGTAAATTTCCAGCATCCATAGCACCTTCTAATGCACCAGCACCTACAATTAAATGTATTTCATCGATAAATAAAATTATTTTACCATCAGATTCTTTTATTTCTTTTAAAACTGCTTTAAGTCTTTCTTCAAATTCACCTCTGTATTTAGCACCCGCTATTAAAGCACCCATATCAAGCTCCCAAATTGTTTTATCTTTTAAACTATTTGGAACATCTCCTTTAACTATTCTAAGAGCAAGTCCTTCAACAATTGCTGTTTTTCCAACACCAGGTTCTCCAATTAATACAGGATTATTTTTAGTTTTTCTTGACAAAATACGAGTTATATTACGAATTTCTTCATCTCTACCAATGACTGGATCTATCTTTCCATCTTTTGCAGCAGCTACAATATCCCTTCCATATTTTTCAAGAACATTTTGTAAATTTTCTTCATATCCATTATTATTCATAATATCATCCCCTCGTTTATACATTATACACAAATTTTTAGCACTTGTCAATGGTGAGTGCTAAAAAATATAAAATGGTGTTAAAAAATATAGAATTAGTGTTGAAAATACATAAACTGAATTCTAGAAAATATAAATTAAAAAAATAAATTAAATTTTAAAATTATATATAAGGTTAAAAAATATATTATTTTAATTCATCTTTAGAATAAAAAATTCTATGTTATCCAAACTAATTTTAGGAGGATTTTATGAAAGCGACAGGAATAGTACGAAGAATAGATGATTTAGGTAGAATTGTAATTCCTAAAGAAATAAGAAAAAATTTAAGAATAAAAGAAGGAGAAAATTTAGAAATATTTGTTGAAAATGAAGATATAATACTAAAAAAATATTCTATGATGAATAAAATAAATGATTTAGCTTTAGAACTTACTGATGCTATATACACATTCATGAAACATAATATAATTATAACAGATACAGATACTGTAGTAGCAGTTAGTGGTCCTTTAAAAAAACAATATTTAAATAAAAATATAAGTGAATACTTATCAGAATCTATAAAAAAAAGAGAAAAAATGTTAGAAGCCTACTTTAAAGATGTAAGTTTTATAGATGGAATAACTATTAAATGTAGTTATGTTTCATCAACTATTTTAGTCAATGGTGAAGCAGTAGGTATGGTACTTATTGTAAGTGAAAATGAAAAACTAGGTGAAAGCGAAGTTCAAATATCAAATATAGTTTCATCGTTTATATCAAAATATCTTGAAGAATAAAAAAAAATATGTTATATTATTTATGTCAAAAGCGATGAAGGAAAGAAAAATATGTAGGTATTAAAGAGAGCTTGATTAGGTGAGAACAAGTATACTGAACTATTTCGAATGGGTCTGGAGTTTCATGAAAATGGCGGGTAGGCACGTTAAGTCTTCAAGATGTAGAAATACATAAATTAAGGTGGTACCACGCTAATTAATAACGTCCTTATAATTGGACGTTTTTTGTATAGGAGAATATATGCGAAAATTTGAAAAAATAAGTTTTGAACAATTTAAAAAAGATATAAAAGATGATAAAAAATTATATGATGAATATTCTTTACCTAAAAGAGAAACTATTAAGGCGGCAGGATATGATTTTTTTGCTCTTTATGATTATACATTAAAACCGGGTGAGATTAAAAAAGTACCTACAGGTATTAAAGTTACCATGAATAGTGATGAGGTATTGCTTCTAATAGATAGGAGCGGCATGGGATTTAAATATAATGTTCGAATGTGTAACCAAGTGGGGGTTATAGATGCTGATTACTATAATAATAAAGATAATGAAGGACATATATGGATTAAAATCCAAAATGAAGGAGATAAGGATTATGTCGTTAAAAAAGGTGATGGTATAATTCAAGGAATATTTGTCAAATATTTATTGGTAGATAATGAAGATAAAGAATTTAACGATAGACAATCAAATTTATAAAAAATTTATATATTTTTAATATAATTATGTAAGGAGAGATATTAATGGAAAATAAAAAATATTACATAACAACACCTATATATTATCCAAGCGCTAACTTTCATATAGGTCATTGTTATACTACAATAATAGCTGATGCTATAGCAAGATATAAAAGATTAAATGGATACGATACCTTCTTTTTAACTGGTTCAGATGAACATGGACAGAAAATAGAGAAAAAAGCCATAGAAGCAGGTGTAACACCTAAAGAATATGTAGATAAAATTATTATGAACGCTAAAGATTTATGGAAAAGTTTAGGTATAAGTTATGATAAATTTATAAGAACTACAGATGAAGAACATGTAAAAGCAGTACAAAATATATTTAAAAAGTTATATGATCAAGGTGATATATATAAAGGTGAATATAAAGGACTTTATTGTACTCCATGTGAATCTTTTTGGACTGAATCTCAATTAGTAGATGGTAAATGTCCTGATTGTGGTAGAGATGTTGAAGAAGCACATGAAGAAGCATATTTTTTCAAATTATCAAAATATCAAGATAGATTAGTAAAATATATAGAAGAGCATCCAGAATTTATACAGCCTGTATCAAGAAAAAATGAAATGATAAATAATTTTATTAAACCGGGTCTAGATGATTTATGTGTTTCACGTACTAGTTTTAAATGGGGTATACCAGTACCAATGGATGATAAACACGTTATTTATGTATGGTTAGATGCTTTATCTAATTATATTACAGCTTTAGGATATACGAGTGAAAATGATGAAAACTTTAAAAAATATTGGCCTGCTGATTTACACATCGTAGGTAAAGAAATTGTAAGATTTCATACAATAATATGGCCTATTATGTTAATGGCTTTGGATTTACCAATTCCAAAACAGGTATTTGGACATGGTTGGTTAGTAATTGATGGTGGAAAAATATCAAAATCACTTGGTAACTATAAAGATCCAAGAGAATATATTAACGAATATGGTAAAGATGCTGTTAGATATTTTGTATTAAGAGAGGTACCATTTGGTAATGATGGTTCATTTAGTGAAGAAGCACTTATAAATCGTACAAATGCAGATCTTGCAAATGTTCTTGGAAATCTTGTTAATAGAACAATTTCAATGAATAAAAAATATTTTGATAATATAATAGTAGATAGTGACTTTAAAGATTCTATAGATGATGAATTAATAAATTTTGTAATGAGTGTTAAAGGAAAAGTAGATAAATATATGAATGAATTAAAAATTCCAGAAGCACTAGAAGAAATATTTGAAATATTTAAAAGATGTAATAAATATATAGATGAAACAACACCTTGGATATTAGCTAAAGAAGATAATAAAGATAGATTGAAAAAAGTTATATATAATTTGCTCGAATCCATTAGAATAGGTGCAGTATTACTTAGTCCATATTTACCTGATACATCAAATGAAATATTTAGACAACTAAATACTAAAGAAACATCATTTGACTCAATAGATGAATTTGGTAAATTAAAAGTAGGAGATGAACTAAACGATCCTAAACCATTATTTTTAAGAGTAGATAAAGAAAAAATGTAAAAAGGTGTAAAAAAGTAATATTTTGTCGATTGAAATCCTAAAAAAACTATTTTAAATATACGACTAATATGTTATATTTAAAAAGCCGCGTGTAAAATAGAAAAAGGAGACACTATGACAAAAAACAAGAATATTGAAAAATATTTATGGATGGTTACAGTACTATTTATAACGTATTTATTAGTAGGTAGTTTTATTGAAAGTAGTAATTTTTTAGATGTAATATATTTAATAGTATTATATATATTTATAATATTTACAAAGATAGTAAATAAAAAACAATAGAAAAATTATATCGTGTGTGGTATAATTTTTTTGGTGATACTATGATAATAGATACGCATTGTCATTTAAATTATGAAGATTATGAAAACTTGGAAGATATAATAAATAATATGAATGGTATTATGATAGCAAGTGGATGTGATGATAAATCAAATAAAGAGGTATTAGATTTAACTAAAAAATATAAAAATGTATATGGTACACTTGGAATACATCCAGAGAATTTAGAAGATATAACAGATAGTAGTTTTGAGTTAATAGAAAAAAATATAAATAACGAAAAAATAGTTGCTGTAGGTGAAATTGGATTAGATTATTACTATTCAAGTGATACAAAAGAAAAACAGAAAGAAATATTTGAATATCAAGTTAAACTTGCAGAGAAATATAATAAACCAGTAGTAGTGCATTCAAGAGAAGCAATACAAGATACTTATGATATATTAAAAAAATACAAAGTAAATGGAACTATTCATTGTTTTAATTCTAGTTTAGAAATGGCAAAAGAATTTATAAAATTAGGATATAAAATCGGTGTAGGAGGAGTTTTAACTTTTAAAAATGCTAAAAAATTACAAGAAATTGTAGAACAAATCGATTTAGAAAATATAGTTTTAGAAACAGATAGTCCATATCTTACTCCAGAACCTTTTAGAGGTAAAAAAAATAATCCATCTAATGTATATTATGTTGCTTTAAAAGTAGCAGAAATAAAAAATATAAGTGTAGATGATGTCTTAAAAGTAACAAATGATAATGCTATAAAATTATATAAGTTATAAAAAAATATCGAGTTTTTCGATATTTTATTTAAATAATCCTTTAAAAATAGAATTACCTATTTTTCTACCTAAAGTATTT
>CANQIV010000054.1 GCA_947624135.1 uncultured Bacilli bacterium
ACAGTTTTAAATTTTTGAGTGTTTTCTCTTTTTTATATAATTTTATATTTTCCCACATCTAGTTTACTACATCTTTTTGTTAAAAAATCTTGCTAAAAAACAAAATATATTATATACTATATAAGTATTGGAGGAAGTAAAATGGAAAAAAATAAAAATATGAAAGAAATAGTTATTAAAATAGAAGGAGAAAAATGGGAAAACGCACTAGATAAAGCATTTAAAAAAGAAAATGCTAAAGCTAAAATAGATGGTTTTAGACCAGGTAAAGCACCTAAAAATGTTTTCTTAAAGCATTATGGAATAGAATCATTATATATGGAAGCATCAAATATTTGTATTGAAGATGCATATCAACAAATGATGGAAGAAAATAAAAATCTTGAAATTGTTGCAAGACCACTTGTAGATATAAAAAATATAGATGAAAAATCTATAGAATATTTATTCACATTAACATTAAAACCTGAGGTTAAATTAGGAAAATATAAAGATTTATCAGTAAAAAAAGAAACTGTCAAAGTAACTAAAAAAGAAATAGATGAAGCAATAGATCATATGAGAGAACACTATAAAGAAAATATAGTTAAAGAAGGAAAAGTTGAAAAAGGAGATATTGCAATAATCGATTTTGAAGGATTTAAAGATGGAGTACCTTTTGAAGGTGGTAAAGGTGAAAATTATTCACTTGAAATTGGTTCAAACACATTTATACCAGGATTTGAAGATCAAATTATAGGTATGAAAACTGGAGATGAAAAAGATATAAATGTAACATTCCCAGAAGATTATCATGTTGAAGAATTAAAAGGTGTTCCAGTAGTATTTAAAGTTAAAGTTAACGAAGTTAAAGAAATAAAAATACCAGAGATAGATAAAGAATTTTTCGAAGATTTAGGAATGGAAGGAATAAATACTAAAGAAGATTTAGAAAAACAAGTAAAAGAAAATATAACTGCTAGTAAAAATATGCAAGCAGAAGAAAAATATACACAACAATTACTTGAAGAAATTTCTAAAAACTCAGAAATTGATGTACCTGAAACAATGATCAATGATGAAACAGATAGAATGGTAGAAGAATTTGCTAATAACATTAGTATGCAAGGTATATCTATAGATCAATTTTATAAATATACAAATTCCAATGAAGATATTTTAAAAGATAAATATAAAGAAGAAGCACTTAAAAGAATAAAATATAGATTAATAATAGATGAAATTAAAAAGAAAGAAAAAATAAGTGTTGATGATTCTGAGGTAGATAAAAAATTAGATGAACTTGCAAAAAAATATAACATGACTAAAGAAGAGGTAAAAAAACAATACGGAGAAAATTTAGATTATGTTAAATATGATTTAGAGGTAGAAAAAGTATTTAAATTAATAAAAGGTGATAAATAATCATCTTTTTTCTTGATTTCATATCTTAATTAATATATAATTTAATTGGGTGATTTTGTGGATAAAATAATAGAATTATTAAAAAATATAAACTATCAAATACCTAAAGAATTATTATTTAATTATAGAAAACTAAATATAAAAGATGATGAATTAATAGTAATAATTTATTTAATTAATCAATCTAGCAATATTTATAATCCAAAACAAATAAGCAATGATTTAAATATAAATTTAAATAGTGTACTTGAAATAGTTAACTCATTGTCAGAAAAAAATATAATTAAAACAGAGGTAAAAAAGATAAATAATATTGGATGTGAAATAGTTAATTTAGATTTATTATATGAAAAACTTGCGTTTGTACTTACTGATACCAAAAAAGAAGATTCTAATTTATATAGCATATTTGAAACAGAATTTGGTAGGACATTATCACCAATGGAATATCAAATAATTGGTGGTTGGGTTGATGCAGGATATGATGAAGAATTAATTAAACTTGCGGTAAAAGAAGCAGCTTATAATAACGTTAGAACTTTAAGATATATAGAAACTATAATAGTTGAATGGGGTAAAAAAGGTATAAAAACAAAAGAAGATGTTGAAAAAAATAGAAAAAAATTCAAAAATAATTCTGAAAAAAATAAAGAATTATTTGATTATGATTGGTTAAATGATGCAGAAAATAATTGAATACTTGGATGAATTATTTCCAAATCCTCATTGTGAATTAAAATATAATAAAGATTATGAGTTATTACTTGCAGTCATGATGAGTGCTCAAACTACCGATAAAAGAGTAAACATGGTAACAGATAAATTATTTAAAAAGTATAATTCACTTGAAAAATTAAGTAATGCTGATATAAACGATATTATTGATATAATAAGACCTATAGGAACATTTAATAAAAAAGCTTCAAATATAATAAGTATAGCTTCTTCTTTATTAAATGAAAAAGGTGGTATAGTTCCTAATGATAGAAAATATTTAGAAAGTTTAGCAGGTGTTGGGAGAAAAACTACAAACGTAGTACTTTCTAATCTATATAATGTACCTTGTATAGCAGTTGATACCCATGTTGCAAGGGTAAGTAAAAGATTAAAAATAGCTAATGACAAAGATGATGTATTAGTAATAGAAAAAAAACTAACTAAGTTTTTTCCTAAAGATAAACTTTGTAGATTACATCATCAATTAGTTTTATTTGGTAGGTATTATTGTAAAGCACAAAATCCATTATGTGAAAATTGTAAGTTAAAAAATATTTGTAAATATAAAAAAGGTAAAGATTAAATCTTTACCTTTTATCTACTTGAGCTTCATTACTAGTTTCACCTTGACTAGGTTGTGTTTCACCTGTACTAGGCTTAGTTGTGCTTTCCCCTGTATTAGGATTTTTGTTATCAGTATCAGGAATAATTCCTGTTATTTGTATTTTTGCTTTAATTTCTTTTCCATCACTCATGTTATTTTTGAATATTGAATATGCAGTTTTTACAACAAAAGTATATTCCCCTGATTCAGTAACTTTAGCTTCATATTTATTAGTATTTACGAAATCCAAAAGTTCTAATTTTCCTGTTTTATCTTTCTTATAAATATTATATCCAAGTTCACCAATATTAGCTTTATTATAATTTAATATATTATTTACATGTGCATTTAAATAAGATTCATTTAAGAATAATTTAGAATAATATTTCTTTAAGAAATCAGCAGTATTAATTTCAGGAGTTTTTACTAAGTCCCAAGTAAGTACTATTTTATCACCAACTGTACTAGCTTTTAAGTTTTCTACATCAGTTAATTTAGCAAATCTTGGAGAAACAGTAGTAGGTTCAGTTCCTTTTATGAATAATTCTGTTTGTCTTAAACTTGATGGAGTATACTCACTTGGAAGCATAGCTTCAGGACAGCCTGATTCAACCTCTACAGCAACAACCCCACTAGGTCTAGTGAAATAATCGTGATTTGTAAACACTTTTTTACCTATTGCTTGAAGTAATCTACCATGTTGTAAAGAAGCAAATGTGTTATATCCTTCGTTTACGTCGTCATATCCATACCAAACACCTATTGAATATTCAGTATTAAATCCCATAACCCATAAATCATTTACTGCATTTCCTGGTAAATTATATTTTTGCATAATAGAATCTGGATAGTTAGTTGTACCAGTTTTACCTGCGTATCTAACGCCATTTATATTATAATATCCTCCTAAAGCACTAGGAGCAGTTGAAGCAAGCATATCACTAATAATATAAGCAGTTTCTTCACTCATAGCTTTGTTCTTTTCAATAGTATTAACGTACTCTTCATTAGTATCATTAAATATAACTTTAGTAAATGTATATGGTTTAGTATAAATTCCGTTATTAGCAAATGCAGCGTATGCAGCAGCCATACTAAGAGGATTTTCACCATTGTAACCACCAATAGAATGTGCTTCATGTAATGTACTATCAACAGCAGCATCAATTACATCATTTTCATCTTCTTCATTTATACATAATTTTTTCTCTCTTCTATAGCCTTCAGGACAAGTATATATTTCTGGATTCAAACCTAAATTAGTAGTGAACTCTATAATGTTAGCCTTATCAACAGATTTAAAAGTTTTAAGAGCTGGAATATTTCTTGAACCCATTAAAGCAACTCTAATAGTTTCAAATCCTTCATATCCACCATCCCAGTTATTTATTGCAGGTCCATTAGTATAAGACATAGGCTCATCAACTATAGGTTGATAAGAACTCCAATTATTGTATTCAATTGCAGGGCCATAATCGTAAAGTGGTTTAGCAGTAGAACCAATTTGATTATTTATGTCAGTAGCATAATTCCAGTTACCAACACCTTCGTTATTTCCTCTACCGCTTCCAAGTGCGACAACACTACCATCTTTTACATTTACAATAGCAACTCCAGCAGTAACTATATCATTTTCCCAATCAAAAGTTTCACCATTCATAATATTATTCAAATAATCTTGTATATCAGTATCTATTGTTGTGTAAATTGTCATAGGTGTAGTGTAAGGATTTTTACCAGTTTTATTTTTAACCTCCTTAACAACCTCATCTATAAATGATTGATATGGAGATACATTTTTACTTAGTTCTTTATTTTGCTCTTTAGGTACAACTATTTTATCAACAGTTAATTTTTTAGCGATATTATATTCTTCTTCAGTTATATAATCATGTCTTAACATAAGGCTTAAAACAGTTTTTCTTCTCTTTTCAGTACCCTCTGGATTAGAATATGGATCATATTTACCAGGAGCTTGGAAAAGCCCAGCAATCATTGCAGCTTCAGCTAAATTTAAATCTTTAGCGCTTTTATTGAAATAAGTTATAGCAGTTTGTTCAACTCCGTATGTGTTTTTAGCAAGCCATTGTGAATTAACATAAAATTCCATTATTTGCTCTTTAGAATATTTCTTTTCAATTATATTTGAAGCAACGTATACATCTGTAAATTTTCTAATAATACCTTCTAAACCTTCGTCTTCTGTAGATGTATATCTATTTTTAGATATTTGCATAGTTAATGTAGATGCTCCACCTGCAGGTCTTCTAAGAAGCTGATATATAGTGGCTTTTATAAATCTTGACCAGTCAACACCATTGTGTTCAAAAAATCTAGAATCTTCTGTAGCAACTATCGCATCTATTAATACCTCTGGTATTTCATCATAAGAAATAATAGTACGTTTTTGTTCTCCTAATTTAGCAATCTCTGTTCCATCTGCTTTTAATATCTTAGATGGCTCAGAAATATATAACAATTTTTCATCAAAATCAGGTGCATTTTTAACAATGTATGCAAAGAAAAGTATGAATGCGACAACACCAATTATAAAGAAACTAAGAAAAATTATTAATAATATCTTTAATACTTTTTTCCACTTTTTTTTCTCTTTTTTATTCTTTTTATTTTTCATACCTTCATCAACAACCTTTTTATTCCTATCTTCTCTACTTACACTCTTCTCTTTATTGATACCTTTTTTCTTCCTTAAATTTAGTGGTATAGTAATTCCAAAATAAATTCCATTTATTATTAATAATAGAATAAATCCTCGTATAAAGCCAATAGATATTGAAGCAACTACAAATATCAATAGACTCAAAATAGGAATTATTATATCTTTTGGATCATTATTCCATATTTTTTTAAACTTTTCTATTACCTTCATAAATTATCTCCCTTCAATATAATTATCAATAATTTTTAAATAATCTAATCTAGGATTTAATCCTTCTTTAATTATTATGCCTTTATCATTAAAATATGAAAGTGGTATGGACGCTCTAAAATTATCATTTATAAATTTTAATAAGTCCTCTATAAATAATAAATAAGTTTTATTTAATCTAGTAAATCTAACTATAATAAAACCTATCCCACCCATATTAAATATTCTTTTTAAATGTTCTATTTGGTGAGAATGAATATTACTAAGTGGAAAACTAGTCAAACTCTTTGTTTCCTTTGCTTCAAAATCTATATATTTTCCTTTATATATTCCATTATAATCAGTAGTAGATGGAACAATAAAATGAGCTTCTTTAATAACTGCATTTTTTCTGGATTTATAATCCACTTTATTTATAGTTATTGGAGTAGGTTTTTTATATATTGAAGCAATATTTGAATTTAAATAAAATTTATTACTATCATTTAAATCTTCTTCTAAATTCATCCCACGATTTCCATATGTTTTAATATTAATAAAATCCTTTTTTATACCATTTGGATAATTCACTTTTGTCACCAATACAATTATACAATAAAATAAAATATTTTTCTACTCAAAAAGTCAAAAAAAAATAAGTTCTAGTTTTATCTAATTTTGTCGAATTGGACCACTTAAAATTAAAAACGTGCTAACATAAAAATAGAGGTGATTAAGTATGAAAAATCTCTCTCATATAGAGAATGTATTTAACAATATGATTAGCGATGTTAATTATATAAAAATGTCTACTTATTTAGTAAAGAATAAGTAGACTTTTTATTGACAAAGTACTCACTTTTTGAGATAATTATAGTGAATAAAAGTGAGGTGTAAATATGGATCAAAGTAGATTATTTTTAACTAGTCATGATATATTAGAAAAAGATTTTAAAATAGATACAAGAGGATATAGACCTCAAGAGGTAGATAAATTTCTTGATTTAATAATAAAAGATTATGAAGAAATGAATTCTATGATACGTGATTTAGAAAGAGAAAAGAAACAACTTATAGAAGATAATATAAATTTAAAACAAGAGGTTAGAAATTTAAAAACTAAATTAGAGGTACTTTCTGAAAATGATATGAGTGGTAATAGTTCTAATGCAGATGTACTTAGAAGAATTTCAAAATTAGAAAAAATAATTTATGGAAAAGAATAATATTTTGACAAATGCTGCATTTATTGTAATGTAGAGGAAAGTCCATGCTCACATAATCTGCGATGATTATAGTGATCACGCTAGGGGAAAAAATAACCCTAGGTAGTATTTTTACTAACGGCTCTTGATGACCTAAGTCTATATGATATGGTCTAGAGTATAAAAGTGCCAAAGAGACGAATCAACTAGAAATAGTTGGAGTGGAACGTGGTAAACCCCGTGAGTGAGAAACCCAAATTTGGTAGGGGAACTTCGATAGGGAAATGAACTGATTCGAGGACTGGTAACAGTAGATAAATATTTGTCGCTCCGTTTGGAGAACAGAACATGGCTTATAAAGTATTATTTTTTTTAGAATTGAGGTATATATGAAGGAAATAGGAGAGAAATTAAGGGAAACAAGAGAATCAATGTCTATAACAATAGAAGAAGCTGCAGCAGATTTAAAACTTCAACCTGCACAGATAGAGAATATAGAAGAAGGTAATAAAGATGCCTTTAAAGATATATATTTTCTTAAAATGTTTATAAAAAATTATTCTAAATATTTAGGGCTTAATGAAGATGAAATGGTTGAGGATTTTAATGATTATTTATTTGATTTTACATCAAAAATTTCATTAGATGACATTAAAGCAGCTGAAAAAGAACAAAGAAAAAAAGAAAAAAAGTTAAAAACAGTTAAAATATCTTCTCCTTATACAGTAGAAAAAAGACAACAATATACAGTATCAAGATTACTTGTAATAGGCGGTATAATAATAGGATTAATTATAGTTATATATGTAGTAGTATTAATGATCACTAAAGATAATGAAGGAACATCTAATACTATAGTTAGTAATGAGGGAGTTGTAGTAGATGAATTTGCCTAATAAATTAACAATTAGTAGAATAGTAATATCAATAATAATTATATTATTACTATTAGGTAGTGGTTTTGTTACATCTGTATTTGGAATTGAAATTCCAAAATTATTCATAAATGAATCTATAGTAATAGATTTAAAATATGTAATTGCAGGTATTTTATTTATAATAGCTTCAATAACTGATTTTTTAGATGGTTATATTGCTCGCAAAAAGAATATGATAACTAATTTTGGTAAATTAATAGATGCTATTGCAGATAAAATTCTTGTAAACTCAGTACTTATAATATTGTCCGCACAGGGATTTATACACCCCATAATACCAGTAATAATTATTATTAGAGATAGTATAGTTAATTCAATAAAAATGCTTGCTGCTAGTAAAGGAAAAGTAATCGCAGCTATTAGACTTGGAAAGGTAAAAACAGCATGTCTTATGATTGGAATAATTCTAACTCTTTTCTATAATTTACCATTTGAACTTTGGAATATTTCAGTAGATAAAGCTTTCTTATTTGTAGCTACAATACTTTCAGTAGTATCAGGTATACAATATTTTTCACTTAATAAACATTTAATAAAATAATAAACTTATTTTGATAAATTTGAAATAAGTTTTTTTATGTCTTGTAAAAAACCATATTAAGTGGTATTATTAGTATAGATAGAAGAGTAAAAATGAAGCTTCTATTAGGATGAAAGGATGAAGTTATGAAAGAGAAAAAAC
>CANQIV010000055.1 GCA_947624135.1 uncultured Bacilli bacterium
AATTGTAATTTAGCTTTTACATTTTTTTAATTTCTGCATGTTTTAATTCAAATTTCAATTATTTTTTGTTAAAATAACCAAAAAACTGTAAAATTTAAAAAAAGTTAAAAAATTTTTATTTTTCAACTTTTTATTAAAAATTTACTTAGTAATTTTCTTTTGTTTTGTCTTTTTTAATATTGTTTTTTCTTTATTTGATAATAATTCCTCTATTTTAGGTATTAATACATTATAAAACTTATCAATTTGTTCTTCTTTTAACTTTATTGATACTTGATCATTTAAATTTGCTTGATATAAATTTGTTAATAGTTTTTGTTCTTCATCAGTTAACTTTGTTATAATTTCATCAACTTGTTCTTTACTATAATCTTTAAAATATTCATATATTGTTTGTATTTTAGGTATTTCTTTTTCACTACTTAAAATTTTATTAAATGAATTTTTTTGTTGTACATAATTTTGTCTTAATTTTTTTAAATTTTCTAAAGATTGCTCTGGATTATTCATATATACAGCTAATTCTTTGATATACATTGACCTTCTAATTTTCTTTATCGCACCTACTTGAATTTGTCTAATTCTTTCTCTACTTACATTATATTTTTCGCCTATTTCTTCTAAAGTCATAGGTTCTTTATCATTGAATCCATATCTCAACATTAATACATCTATTTCGTTAGGTCTTAATTTACATTTTTCAAATAAGATTTTTACTTGAGATTGTAAGCTATCATTCATAAATATCTCTTCTGGGGTATCAGAATTAGAAGGTATAAAATCCTCTAACTCAGATTCTTCATCTTCTCCTACATAAGTATTAAGACTTACAGTGTCTACTTGAAAATTTCGTAACATAGAAACATCTGATACTGATAAATCCATTTCTTTTGCTATTTCTTTTATTGTTGGGTTTCTAACTAATTTATCTTCCATTTTAGTTACTATTTGTTTGTATTGACTAATTTTTTCATACATATGCGCTGAGATTCTTACGTTTCTTCCTTTATTAGCAATTGAGCGAGTTATAGCTTGTCTTATCCAATGAGTTGCGTAAGTTGAGAACTTAAAGCCTTTATTTACATCATATTTATCAACAGCCAACATTAATCCTAAATTTCCTTCTTGTATAAGATCTAAGAGTGATAATCCTCTATCAGTATATTTTTTAGCTATACTTACTACTAATTTTAAATTACTTTTAATAAATAAATCTTTAGCTTCAGAATCGCCTTCATTAATTCTAACAAAAAGTTTTCTTTCTTCTTCTTTTGATAATACTGGTATTCTACCAATTTCCTTTAAGTAAGTATTGATAATACTTGTAGAATTTATTATTGATGAATCATAATCTTCATTTATATTTTCTACATCATCTATTTCAATATTATTTAACATGCAATATGCATCTATAACTGATAATAGTAAACTATCGTAAAATATCTCTTCTGCTTTACCAGATATTATTTGATCGTGATATTCATTAAAAATCAAGGTAATCATTTTATTAAAATTAACATTTTCATTTATGAGATTAATTAATAAATCTGGATTTGGAATATAGTTATATGTTCCTAAAAAATCGCTTAACTTTTTAAAATTTTGAATTGCATCTTTAGAATTTGAAACATTAACAAGTTTTTTATTTATATAATTATTTAATAAAGTAAATGAGGTTTCTAAATTAAAAAGTTTTTCCTTGATAATTTCATATAAATGAAATTTTATTTTTCTTTTTATATAATCTGTATAATCTTTATTACTTTTATATATTTTTTTTGAATCAGAAATTTCTTTTAAAACTAATTTTTCATAATCTTCACTTGAAATATCTGCATATTCAAAAGATAAATATAGTTTATTAATAATTGGTAATAATAAATTATATATTTGTTTAGAATCCATTTTCTTAATATCATTTAAATTTAATTTCATATATTACCTCCTTAAATTTTTTATTAAATTTTCTTTTGTTTTATCTTTTGTGATATTGTTTCCTCTTTTGATAACAAATTCTTTATTTTAGATAGTATATTATAAAATTTATCAATTTCTTCTATTGTTAAGGTTGCGGATAATTGATTATTTAAATTATCCTTATAAAAACGTTTTAATAGTTTTTGTTCTTCATCAGTTAATTTTGTTATAATTTCATCAACTTGTTCTTTACTATAATCTTTAAAATATTTATATATTGATTTTAATTTAAACATTTCTTTGTTAATATTTTTTTCATTTTTTTTATCTTCATCTAAATCTTTTCTAAATGAATTTTTTAATTCTTTATATTTTTCTTCTCTAAATTTTTTTATGTTTTTTAAAGATTGTTCTGGATTATTCATATATACAGCTAATTCTTTGATGTATTCTGACCTTCTAATTTTATTTACTGCAATATATTCAATTTGTCTAATTCTTTCTCTACCTACATTATATTTTTTACCTATTTCTTCTAAAGTCATAGGTTGTCTACCATTGAATCCATATCTCAACATTAATATATCTATTTCGTTAGGTTTTAATTTACATTTTTCAAATAAGATTTTTACTTGAGATTGTAAATTATCATTCATAAATGTCTCTTCTGGAGTATCAAAATTAGAAGGTATAAAATCCTCTAACTCAGATTCTTCATCTTCTCCTATAGGTGTATTAAGACTTAAAGTATCTACTTGAAGATTATATAACATAGAAACATCTGATACTGGTAAATCAAGTTCTTTTGCTATTTCTTCTATTGATGGGCTTCTACTTAGTTGACTTTCTAATTTAATTTCTGCTTTTCTATATAGTTTAATTTTTTCATGTACATATACTGGAATTCTTATATTTCTTCCTTTAGTAGTAATTGAACGAATTATTCTTTCTCTTATCCAATAATTTGCGTAAGTTGAAAATTTAAATCCTTTATTTACATCATACTTATCAATTGCTGACAATAATCCTATATTTCCTTCTTGTATGAGGTCTAAAAGTGGTAATCCTCTATCAATATATTTTTTAGCTATACTTACTACTAATTTTAAATTACTTTTAATAAATAATTCTTTAGCTTCAGAATCACCTTCATTAATTTTAATAAAAAGTTTTCTTTCTTCTTCTTTTGATAATACAGGTATTTTTTTTATTTCATTTAGATAAGCAGTTGTAATATCAGTATAACTTAGTGATGATAAATCATAATCTTCATTTATATTTTCTATATCATCTATTTCAATATTATTTAACATGCAATATGCATCTATAACTGATAATAGTAAACTATCGTAAAATATCTCTTCTGCTTTACCAGATATTATTTGATCGTGATATTCATTAAAAACTATAGTAATCATTTTCTTAAAATTAACATTTTCATTTATAAGATTAATTAATAAATCTAGATTTGGAATATAATTATATGTCCCTAAAAAATCACTTAACTTTTTAAAATTTTGAATTGCATCTTTATAATTTGAAACATTACCAAATTTTTTATTTATATAATTATTTAACAAAGTAAATGAGTTTTTTGAATTAGCAAGTTTTTTATTGATAATTTCAGATAATTGTAATTTTATTTTTCTTTTTATATAATCTATATAATCTTTATTACCTTTATATGTTTTTTTTGAATTAGAAATTTCATTTAAAACTAATTTTTCATAATCTTCACTTGAAATATTTGCATATTCAAAAGATAAATATAGTTCATTAATAATTGGTAACAATGAATTATATATTTGTTTAGAATCCATTTTTTTAATATCATTTAAATCTAATTTCATATATTACCTCCAATTAAAAATTATTATTATTTTATCACTTTTCCTTATTTTAGTAAACATTTTTAAATTAAAATTTTATAAGTAAATGTTTAAAATTTATTTTTTTAATCATAATATATATGAATATTCGCAGTATTCACACAAAAGAGTTTAACTCTTTTTATTTTTATATAATGACAAATAAAGATTTATTTGGTAAAATTATATTGGTGATAGAATGGAATGTATTTTTTGTAAAATTATTAAAGGTGAAATTCCTTGTTTTAAACTTTATGAAGATGATAAAGTTTTAGCTTTTTTAGATATTAATCCTGATAGTGATGGACATACTTTATTAATACCTAAAAATCATTTTAAAGATTTAGATGACATAGATAATGAAACTTTATTAAGTATTAATAATGTTTCTAGAAAAATTAAAAAAATGTTAGAAGAAAAACTTAATTGTGATGGGGTTACTTTAATTCAAAATAATGGAGATGTTCAAGAAATTAAGCATTATCACATGCATATTAAACCATTTTATAATAATAAAAAGTCTATTGAATTAATTAAATATAAAGAATATATTAAAGATCCAAAAGATGTATATGAAATATTAAAAGAGAATTAAATCTCTTTTTTAAGTATCATTAAATCTTTTATAAATAATTTATTATATTATATATAAACTTTATATCTCCACCACATTCATTAACATAGTAAAAAAAGATATCTTTTTATAATATCTTTAAATTTTTTTGTACCTCTTATTTTTAAGATAAAATTTTACCTCCATCATACTGAATAAAAGTAATTAAATATGCATCTACAACAAGTTTTTTAAATTCTTCTCTTTTCTTTTTATTATTAATTTTTAAACCAACTAATACTCTATTATTTAATATATCTATAGACCATGAACTAACATTATCATATTCAACATTATCTGATGAAAAATACTCAGTAATTTTGTTTTTTACATCATTTAAATCATTATATGAATTTTTTACATATTTAACATTTTATTATATATATCATATTTTTTAGTATTACTATTTGGTATATTTTCTTTAAATACTTGAATAACTAAACTTTCTGGATCATGACTTAAATACATTCCTCCATAATAAGATGTATAAGTTCCATCAGCATTTTTTATTAATTCCTCTATTTTTTGAGATGAAACTATTTTAGAATCGTTTATTTCTTTTTTATTTTGTTCTTTTTTAGAACAACCAACTTGATTAAAACTTATAAATACTAATAATAATGATAATAATATGTATGTTTTTTAGACATAGTCTCACCTCAACAATAATTATATTATCTTGTATTTTTTTATATGATGAATTTCATTATTATATCTAAATCCAAATAATTCATTTTTGTTATTACACATATAGTGTAGCAAATTATTATTTGTTTTTACAAGTATTATATATATGAAAAAGCAACTATTTTATAGCTGCTTTTCTAGATAAATTTAATCTTCCTTTTTTATCATATCCTAAACATTTTACGATGATATCATCGCCTTCTTTAACAACATCAGTTACTTTTTCAACTCTTTTTGTATCAAGTTCAGAAATATGTACCATACCTTCACAGCCTGGCCATAGTTCTACAAAACAACCAGAATCAATTATTTTTACTACTTTTCCATTATAGATTTTACCATCTTCTGGAGTTCTAACAATATCTTTAATCATATTAGCAGTTTTTTCAATTATTTCTTTATCAGTATGATATATAATTACTCTACCATCATCTTCTAAATCTACTTTAACAGCATTTACATCATTGACTGCTTTAACATTACTTGCTTCAAGTATAATTTTTGTAATAGTTTCTCCACCTTTTCCAATAACCTCTTTAATTTTTAATGGGTCTATCATAAATATGCAAGTTTTTGGAGCGTATTTACTAACCTCTTTTCTAGGTTCAGGTATTTGAGTTTCTATTTTATCAAGTATTTCCATACGAGCAATTTTAGCTTGAGCGAGTGCTTCTTTTAATATATTTTTAGTTATTCCTTTTATTTTAATATCCATTTGAAGAGCACATATACCATTTCTTGTTCCTGCTACTTTAAAATCCATATCTCCTAAATGGTCTTCCATACCTTGAATATCTGTTAATATTGTATAATCTTTACCATAAGTGATTAATCCCATAGCAATACCTGCAACTGGGGCTTTAATAGGAACACCTGCAGCCATTAAACTCATACATCCAGCACATATACTTGCTTGAGAAGATGAACCATTAGATTCAAGTATTTCAGATACTACACGTATTGTATATGGAAATTCTTCTTCACTTGGAATTACTTGAAGAAGAGCTCTTTCACCTAATGCGCCGTGTCCAATTTCACGTCTACCAGGTGCGCCATATCTTCCAGTTTCACCAACAGAAAATTGTGGAAAATTATAGTGTAACATAAATCTTTTTTCTGTTTCTAAATCAAGTCCATCTAATATTTGATGTTCTCCTAAAGCACCTAGAGTAGTTACACTTAAACTTTGAGTCTCACCACGTGTAAATAACGCACTACCATGTGTACGAGGTAATAAATCTATATCTGTAGATATTGGTCTAATTTCAGTCATAGAACGTCCATCAGCACGAATTCCTTCTTTTACTACTATAGATCTAAATAATTCATACTCGATTTCACCAAATACTAGATTTACTTTAGTAAGTAATTTAGTAAGTTCTTCACTATCTAAATCGCTATTTTCTTTTTCATATTTACTAACAATCTCTTCTTTTAAGGAATCAATTGTATTATATTTAGTTAATTTATCTTTAATTCTTAATGCTTCATCTAATCTTTTACTGCAATAATCACTTATTTCTTTCTTTAAATCATCAGATATTTCTAGAATTTCATATTCCATTTTTTCAACGCCAATTTCATCTATGATTTCTTGCTCGAATTTACAAAGTTCTTTAATAGCTTCATGTCCAAACATTAAAGCTTCTAACATATCATCTTCTGATACCTCTTTTGAACCTGCTTCAACCATATTTATAGCGTCCATAGTTCCAGCAACTGTTAAATCAATATCAGATATTTCTAATTCTTCAACAGTTGGATTTATTATAAAATTACCATTAACTCTACCTACTTTAACACCCGCAATTGGACCATCAAATGGAATTTTTGATATACTTGTACATAATGATGAACCAAACATTGCTGTTAATTCTGGCGAATTATCTGGATCTACTGAAAGTACAGTATTAACTATTTGTACTTCGTTTCTAAAATTTTCTGGGAACATTGGTCTCATAGGTCTATCTATCATACGAGCAGCAAGTGTTGCAGAATCTGTTGGTCTACCTTCTCTTTTAATAAATCCACCTGGTATTTTACCTACTGAATATAATTTTTCTTGATATAATACCATAAGTGGAAAAAAGTCACTCAATACGTTAGCGTTTTTACTAACTACTACAGTAGATAATATTACAGTATCACCATATCTAACTAAACATGCTCCATTTGCTTGTTTTGCTAATTCTCCTATTTCTACTACTAATTGTCTTCCTCTAAAATCTAATTTAAATACTTTTTTCATTACATCCTCCATTATTCCTTTTTATAATTCTAAATTAAAGACACTCAAAAAAGAGTGTCAATGTTTTTTTTATTTTCTTAATCCTAAATCTTTAACTATTTTACGATATCTAGTAACATCGTTTTTAATTAAATAATTTAGTAAGCTTTTTCTTTGACCTACTTTGTGTAGTAATCCACGTTTAGAGTGATTATCTTGTTTATGTGTTTTAAAATGTTCAGTCAAAGCATTAATTTCATCAGTTAAAATTGCTATTTGAACCTCTATTGATCCAGTATCTTTTTCATCTTTTCCAAATTTTTTAACTAATTCAGCTTTTCTTTCTTTTGTAATTGCCATAATATTCTCCTTTCAATATATTTGCTTAATTCCTAGTAATAAATTGGAGTTTTTTATAACCAAGAAATAAGTATAGTAATAATATACACTATTTTTATTAAATATGCAAGTGCTAGTCAACTTTGATAGTGTAAAATTATTTGGGGGAAAGCACAAAAAAAGAAAGACCAGTGTTATAATAAATTTGAAAATAAAAAAATA
>CANQIV010000056.1 GCA_947624135.1 uncultured Bacilli bacterium
TTTATCCAAGATTTTCATCTTGGATTTTTGGCATGGTTTTTTTATATATATTTTTGCTTTAATTTCCTATTATACAAGAAAAAATCGGTAAATTTATTGCAAGTTTAAGAAAAGAAAAAAAATTAACACAAGAACAACTTGCAGAAAAGTTAGGTGTAACTAGTAAATCAGTAAGTCGATGGGAAAATGGAATATGCTTACCAGATGTATCTTTATATAAAGATTTATGTAATATTTTAGGAATTACTTTAAATGAATTTTTTAGTGGAGAAAAAATTAAAGAAGAAAAATTTAAAGAACAAGCTGATGATAATTTATTTAGTGCGCTAAAAAGTAGTTCATTCACTTTAAAAGAAAGAATAAAATATTATAGTGATAAATGGGATAAGGAACATTTTTTAGAACTAACTGTTGTAATGATTATTATTGTAGGATTTATAATTTATGGATTTATAAAAGATAATGGAATACAATTTATATTTATGATTGTAGGTTTTACTTATGGAATATGGGAAAATAATAGAAAGAAAGCATATATAGAAAAAAACGCATACGGAAAAATTGAACAGAAAAATATAAAAAAATAATAAATCTTTTTTTATAATATAAAACCCCGTTTCAAAAATAGAAACGAGGTTCTTTTTACAATTTATTTATTTATATACGTGTTGATAAGAAGAATTTTCAACATACAAATTTTTTAACAAATGTTTTGAAACTTTATATAATTCTGATTTTTTTAATACAAATTTATCGTTTATTCTTAAATTAGCGCTCAATAAAAATAATTTTTTACCTAATTTATAATTTAAATCTACTATATCCATATTAGATGTAACATAAGTTAAATCAAATGTATTAAACTTATCAAATAAATTCCCGCTTAAACCACATATAAAGTCTTCTTCTCCATTACTAAATACAATTTTTTGTTTTAATAATTCATATATTTCAATCAATATTTTATACTCTTTTAGTAAGTTAAAATAATCTTCTATTAATTTTCTATCCAATTTTATACTTGTTGAATAATTAAATAATGCATTATCATTATCAGTAGTTATATAACTATTTATAATATTATTAGATTTATATATATGAAGTAATCCATATTCATTTCTAAATATATCACTATCTATACCATAAAGTGCTAATACTAAGTGATCTATATCTCCATTACTTTCAAATTCTACTAATTCCTCTTTTTTAGATATATTAAACTTTGATAATTTATTATATTTCTTTTTAAAGGACAAATATATTTTATTAAATCTAGTTATTAAATCAATTAATTTTATATAATTTGAAAAATTTATTTTTTTATTAAAATTAGAATTAATTTTTATATATATGTCATCTATTAAACTAAAATTATAATTATATATAAAATCCATATTTTGCATAATAATCCCCCATTTGCTCTATATTATAACTCTTTTATATGATTTTGTCTAATTCCTAACTAATTCTTTAAATCTATTCCCTTTTTCTTCAAAATTTTTAAAATATTCATAACTACTAGCAGCAGGAGACATTAAACATATTTTACCTTTTTCTGTTATTTTTTTAGCAAGCGAAACTGCATCTTCTAACATTTCTACATAATATATATTTTTTGTTTTATTTTTATTTTCTAATATTTTACCTATATTATACCCAGTTGTTGGCATACATATTAAATTTCTAACATTACATTTATCTAAATAATCAATTAATTCTTGATAATCTATTCCCCTATCCATACCCCCAAATATAAGAGTATCTACATTCTCTAATGTTTTAATTGCATTTATAGTTGCAACTGGGATAGTTGCAATAGCATCGTTATAATATGTTATATCATTATAAGTTCCAACAAGTTCTAAACGGTGTTCAAGAGGAATAAAAGTTTTTATACTTTCATTTGCTTTTTTTATATCTAATTTAAGTATTTTTGATATAAGTAAACAAAACATTATATTAGATAAATTATGATCTCCTTTTATATTTCTTTCACTATTTTTATCGTAAATGATTTCGTTATTATATATAACATTATTATTATCTAAATATATCGTATTTATATCTGAATTATTATTAAGTGTTACACTATAAAATTTTCCTTTATAATTATTTTGATTTATTAAATTTACTGTATTTTCATTATCTTTTGAATATATAGCAATATCATTATCACTTTGATATTTAAATATATTCATTTTACATTCGTGATAATGTTTAACCGTTTTAGCATGATCTAAGTGATCTTCAAATAAATTAAGTATTACTGCTATATGTGGAGATGTTTTTATAAACTCTAATTGATGTGATGACATTTCTACTACTAAGTAAGTTTCTTTATTAAATTTTTCTATATCATCAAGTATTGGATTACCTATATTACCTAGTAAATATGCATTTTTACCCTGATCTTTTAATATTTTATACATTAAACTAGATGTCGTACTTTTACCTTTAGTACCTGTTATACCTATAATATTATCTTTATAATTTTTAATTAATATTTCAAGTTGTGAGGTTATTTTATCTTTAATATTTGTAATATCAATATCTTTAAATGTTATACCTGGCGTTTTAAATATTAAATCATATTTATCTAAATTATTTAAATAATCTTCACCCCATATAATATCAATATTTTTATCACCAATAATCTCATTACAATTTGATATATCATTTTTATCTATAATTGTAATATGTTTATCATTAAGATGTCTTCTTATAAAATTATATGTAGATTTGCCTTCTTTTCCAAAGCCTAATATACATATTTTTTTATTTTCTAATTCTTCTATTATACTATTATACATATTTATCTAATTCTTCCTTTACAATACTTACAAATTTTTCATCTAAATTGTTTTGTTTATTAAACATCTTTTCATACTTAATATCTAATTCTAAATTAAAATGTTCTTTATAATATTTAAGTAAAAATGGTAGATTATTTTCTTGCTTTTTTATAGCTAAACTAAGTGCATATCTTACTTCACCATATGTTCCTACACATTCAAATGGTTTAGTTTTACTATATCCTGAAAGTTCTAACATAATATTTAAAAGTGATTCATCTTCATATAAATCTTTACCAAATATATTAATTAATTCATCTTTTTCTAAAAATGGACTAAGTATTATATATACAAACATACATTTTGCGCATTTTCCACACCAAATCCATGGCGTATTTTTACTTCCAACGTTACAACTTTTAAATATTTCATGATATTTTTTATATTTAGAAAAAAGTAAAGCAATTTGAAATTCATTTAAACATCTAAGCAAACTAAAATACTTAATATCAATACTAAAATATTTTTTTGTATAATTATTAAAATCATTTTCAAATTCATATGTTTTAGAATACTGATGATTTATTTTAGTACCCATTACTGTTGGTTCATTAGCGCTCGATTCATTTGAAAGTATTATATATTTTTTATTTTGAATGTAAGCTATAAAATATGTAACGAAAGCAACCAAAGATGAAAATGGTGTATGACCATTTAAAAAGCCTTGGTTATTTAGTTCTATTAAGTTTTTATCTATTACTCGTTTTACTATACATATTTTATCATCATCATATCCTGCAGTTTTCGCACATTTTATATTTACATCTTTTGGATTAATTACAAAGCAAGTATTTATATTAAATTCATCTTGCATAAGTTCTAATGTAACATTAGAGTCTTTCCCACCACCTATAGGTATTAAATTACCTATACCAGTATAATCTATATTTTTTATTTCTTCTTTACTATGTTGTATTTCTATATTCATTAAATCTTGTTCACTAACAGTTATTTCATTTGTATAAAGCATTTCTCCTAAACCATAATAATACAACTTTTTAAACCATTTAATTTGTTCTTCATCTAGGTAACCTGCTTTAATAATTACATTTTTGCTACATGTACATTTAAAATAACTAACAAGCTCTATTAATCCTATATGAAATATTAAATTATTAAATAAAGTATCATCAATATTTTTATTTAATATATATTTTTTATCTATTTCGTAATATGGATTAAATTTTGTTAAACCTTCTATTTCAAAATTAAATACTATTTTTAAAACTAATCCATCATCTATTATGTTATAACTATCATATATAAATGTAGAATATTTTTCTCTTAAATCTTCAAATTTTTCTTGATTCATAATTCCCCCTAATAAGTAAGTTGTCCTAAAGATTTATATAAATTTATTAACTTATCCATCTTAATCACCTAATTTATTATACCAAATTAGGTTATTTTATTCAAGTTATCTATTTTGTTGTTTTAACTTATTTATTACTTTTTTTTCTATTCTAGATATATATGATTGACTTATTCCAAGAGCATCTGCAACCTCTTTTTGAGTCATTTCTTTTTTACCCAAAAGACCATATCTAAAACTCATTATTTCTCTATCTCTTTTATTTAATTTAGTAAGTTCTTCATATAGTATTTTCTTTTCTATTTCTTCTTCTAATGGTCTAGTTACTACATCATCTGATGTACCAAGTATATCTTCTAAGTGCAACTCATTACCTTCACTATCATAACTTAAACTATCTTCAAAACTAATTTCTCCTTTTCTTCTTTTATTTTTTCTTAAAAACATAAGTATTTCGTTATCTATACAGCGTGATGCGTATGTAGCAAGTTTTATATTTTTATCTAATTTATATGTGTTAACTCCTTTTATAAGTCCTATTGTACCAATACTTACTAAATCTTCTAAATCTACTCCTGTATTTTCATATTTTTTTGATAAAAATACAACTAAACGAAGATTGTGTTCTATAAGTTTGTTACGAGCAAATTCATCTCCATTCATAGACATCTCTACATATTTTACCTCATCTTCTTTTGATAATGGTTCTGGTAGTTTATCCGTACTGCCAACAAAATATATACCATTACTTTCAAGTATTTTTCTTATAAAATTAATTATTTTTTTTATCATTTTATTCCTCCAATAGTTTTCTATTTAATATTACCTCAACACCATCTAAAGTTATTTTATCTATAATACCTAATAAAACATCTTTATATTCATTACCTTCAAATATCAATTTATCTATTTTTACTACTTTAATCATATTTATACCAGAAGCACACGTATATGGTATTAATCTAAAGTTTTTTATTTTAAAAAGTATTTTTCTTTTATCTATTAATATTACCTTTTTTTTAGTTAAACTATCAATTAATACATTACCAGTATCGAGATATGCAGTATATTTATATGATTTATCATTTACTATTATTTGTATATTATAATAGTTTGAATAATTATATCTTAAATGCTTTGTTTGTTTAATATAAATATATAATATTATTGGTGAAAATATGAGTAAAAATATAAAGTTTATACTAAGACCATTATTAAAAAAAATTAAGCCTATATGTTTATATGAAAATTGTAAATTTAACAAGTATAAAAAACCACCTAATATTATGCTAGACATGTAAAGATAAAGTATATTTACTAAAGTATATTTTAATGTTTTAAAATTAAATGTAACTAATATCATTATTAAACTTATTAAAAATTTAAATATAAATAAGATAATTGAATTAATATTTAAAAACAAAAATAATATACTAATACCACCTATAAATGCCCCTAGCATTATACGAGTAATTTTAACGTTTCTCTTTAATATTAGTGATACCGAAAGTAGAATAATAAAATCGATACAAAAATTTAATATCATTATTAAATCTAAATATATTTTCATATAATCACCAAAAATATTATAAAAAAAAAGTAACAAATAATTTGTCGCTTTTATATGTATTTATATTATTTTCTAATAACTATAAAACGATAATTTAATAAATCATTCATAGTATTAATGTTATTTAATTTTAATTTTTTTAACATTTTATCAAATATTAAAGCTGTACCTTCGCTATCATAATCTCCTCTGTGGTGTTTATCTTCATCCCATGGAATATCATATCTTTTAACTAAAGTAGCTAAATTATGATATCTTTCATTAGATTCTAAATATCTAGAAAGTCCTAAAGTATCTATTACGATGTTATTTAAACTACCTAATTTATATTTAGAATATGCATTATCTAAAAATGAAATGTCAAATTTCGCATTATGAGCAACCATAGGTAAATCTCCTACCCATTTCATAAAGTCCTTAATGCACTCTTCTTCTGTTCTTTTATTTTTTAACATTTCATCTGTTATACAAGTTATACTAACTATTTTTTCATCTAATTTAGTATTTGGATTAATTAATTCATCATATCTATCTATTATTTTTCCGTTTTTTATCTTTACTGCGCCTATTTCTATTATTGAATCACCTGAGTTTGGATAAAGCCCTGTTGTTTCTAAATCAAACACTACATATGTCATATCAGTTAAATTTAAATCATTATTCATACTTCCTCCAACAATTAAAAATGCCAAAAGAGCGTAATCCCGAATCGAATAAAACCTAGGCTCCTAGGTGGGTATCACATTATAACCTTTAGGATCTTCTAAAATATTAGAATATTCGACACCAGCTATAAATTAGATTCCCAATTATATCGATTAGTAGGTTTTTCATATGGGATTATTTATCGCATCTTCCAGCAATTTAATTGTAACATAATTTTAAATTTTATTCAATAAATTTTATAAATTATATTTTTTATTAACGAATATCTACGCTATTATTATATTTTTTTACTGTTTTTGTATTATAATTTATGTTTTCATCACACCACTCTTTTGTTGGTTCATTTCCTTTTCCAAATATTTCTGTTAAATTTATAAATATTACATCGTCAAAATAACTAGTACCATATCCTGATAATCTAAGAAAAGCAGTTCGAGCAACTGGTATTTGATAGTGAATGCTTAATTTAGAAAGTGAAGATGTTTGGGGTAAATCTCTTTCACAATATATACCGCCATTATTAAAATCATATGAATAAAGTGTTAAAGAAGAAATTTTAGTAGATTTACTATATACTGAAGCATAATATATATCTCCAACAATTAAATCAGAATATGTTCTATATATTTCACCATAGCCTGTACTTAATGAGGTAATTTTTAAGCTTCTTTTACCTGTAATATAATCATCAGTTGCAAACTCTATTTTTGCGTTTCTATTAAGAATTTCTTCATCTGTTTCAAAAGAACCATTACTAAATAAGTTATTTATTGTAAAAGTTTCTTCACTAGCTATAGTTGTTATATTTATTTCATTACTTTCACTTATATTTTCTAAACTATCTTTTACTTTTATTTTTTGTTTCCCATTTTGATTATATATACATTCATTTTTATCTTGCCATGTTGTTCCATCATCACATGAATATTTTATTACTCCCACTCCTAAATCATTAGCTGATATCTTTATTATTTTTCTATTTGATTGTACATTATCATTTCCTTCTATTTTTTCTATTACCGGAGCCATATTATCTATATT
>CANQIV010000057.1 GCA_947624135.1 uncultured Bacilli bacterium
AAAAGGATAGAATTCTATCCTAAAAGTGTCCAACTTTGAAATTGCCATTTTTGTCCAAAAATATATTGACATTTACATATATTTAATTATTGATTTCTTATATTTTATAAATGGGCTATAAATTAATAAGTTTTTTAATAAAACATAAAATTCCTTTTTAATTAAATTTTTTTACAATTCTTTTTTGAATAACTGCAAATACCAATAACTTTATCATTTTCTTTTTCAAGTAAAACTGCTTCTGATTTTTCCAATATTTCAAACAAATAAATCCAAGCACAAATTTTTCCTTTTGCTTTTGATGATGTTTTTCCTAAATCCCATTCATTATCAAGTAAATCAACAACATTTCTCATTTCTTTTAATGTCATTTGTCATCACGCCTTAAATATATGATAAAATTAAATCTTTTAAATTTTTTAATACTTTTTTGAAATAAATTACAACATAAATTGTATTATAAAAATTTTTAAATAATCAGTTTTCTATTCCTATTAAATTATGATTATTAAAGCTATAAAATTTATTGCAAATTTCATTTATTTTATCATTGTGCGTTACAATTATTAGAGTCTTATTTTTAAAATATTTTAAAATAAAATTAACTACAATTTCTTCAGTATGTTTATCAAGGTTAGATGTAGGTTCATCTAAAATATAAATTTCTTTATTCATTAAATAACTTCGTAAAATATTTATTCTTCTTTTTTGTCCTGTAGATAATTTTAGGCCTTTCTCTCCTACAATGGTATTTATACCTTGTTTAAATTGTAATAATTCATTTAACTCTAATTCATTTAAATATTTTATTATTTCATCATCTGATATTTTTTTATCTAAACACAAATTATCTTTTATTGACATATTAAATAATTCTATTTCTTGACTTACTATGCCAATATCTAATTTTCTTTCTTTGATATCAAAATTATCTATCAATAATTTGCCTTTATATGAACTAATATCACCCATAATTAAATTAACTAATGATGTTTTACCTTGT
The DNA here is from genome assembly GCA_947624135.1 of uncultured Bacilli bacterium. Taxonomy (GTDB): domain Bacteria; phylum Bacillota_I; class Bacilli_A; order RF39; family UBA660; genus UMGS1613. The sequence goes on from CANQIV010000057.1 coordinate 1,004, forward strand.
CCAGATTGACCTGTAATAGATATTTTATCATTTTTATTTATAATAAAATTATCAACTTTTATTTCTAGATTCGTTTCAGGATATTTTATAACTATGCCTTGCAATTTAATTTCATCAAATTTTTTAATTACAATTCTATCATCAAGTTTTTTAAAAATATTTTTTAATTTGTTTTTTATTGCTTTAAGTTCATACCAACTAATGATATTACCAGACAATTCTTCAAATACAAATCCTATTTCTGCATGAATGGAAATATAGAATGTTATTATACCTAAAGTATCGATACCATTTGATAAATCAATTACTGCCTTGACAAGTCCTAAAACAAAGGGTACAACAATTAAAATATTACGCAGTGCTTCCTCAAATGAATAATATTTAACATATTTTTTGTTTTCGTTGGTACATTTTTTTCCTTCTTTGTCAATTTCCTTTATAAAATATTTATCATTATTCAAAAGTTTAACTGTGCGAACATTGCTAATAAAATCATTATAAATTGATGAATATTCATACTCTTGATTATATAAAATTTCTACTTGTTTATTTGCTTTTTTTAAGATTTTAATACTTAAAAACACGCATAAAACACTTGTTATAAATGATATTATAAATAGTAAAATAGATTGGTTAAATAGTGTGTAAAAAATAAATATAAAAGTAACCAATATACCAACATATTCAGCTTGTAATATTTTATTTACCAATTCACTTATTTTACTAATAATATTTTCAAAATAACCTGTCTGGTATTTAGAAATACTTTCTGTTGGAATCTTACTTAGTTGTTTATAAAATTCCAAATATTGTATTTTAGAATAATCATATAAATAATTATCACTATATTTTCTTAGAAGATAAAGTCCTCCTACTCTTAATATTTTTGATGCGATAAAAATTCCAACAACAATAATAGCTTTTTTTACCGTAAATGGTAGTGTTAAAAATAGTGTAAAAGCAAATGGTACAAAATAATAGATAAAATCCAAAAATGCTCCTATTAATAAACAAATTGTTATTTTCTTTTTATTAAGACTTTTAAAAATAAAATTAATATTATCTTTTTTCATAGTACTCCTTACAAAAAATATATTTTTTTAATTACTTTTATTCATGAAAACAAATTGAACTTTCAGATTATATTTGGAGCATATTTTTATAGTTCTAAGAGTCCTTTGTACTTTTTAAACTCTTTGAAAAAAATTTTATTTGCATATATTAACTATACTAAAATATTTATCTAACTCGACATTTCTCCCATTTTGGAACATGTAATATTTTCTTCAAGTTTGCAATCATTACATCTATTATTCATTAATTAAATCTATAATTTATAAATTCTCTTTTATTTCTGGAAATAAGTCATAAAGATTATACCCTAATAAATTATCAAAATATTCTTTTAACTTAACTGTCTCTACAATATGGTAATATGTTTTTTTATGTATACCATGTCTTAATAGTAAATCTATCATTCTCTTTTCTATAGTTAATGTTTTTGTAGTACACATTAAATCACATAAATTAATTATTTTCTCTTCTAATGAGTATTCTTCTTTTATATATTGTTTAAAAAAGTTATAGTTAGGATTTGATCTGTCAGTTTCATCTCGATCATTAGATATACAATCTATATCATTATTTAAAAATGAATGTTTTATACAAATTCCAGCATATTCTTCATCATATCCTAATTTTTTTAAATATTCATATCCATTTATAGCGTGTGGAAAAACTCCTCCTTGTTCGTGGAATCTTTTCCCTATATCATGAACATATCCCAAAGCTACTACCTTATCTATATTTACAGCAATTCCTCGTTTTTTTAAAGCTGTAGCAATTTTTAAAGCAGAATTTCCAACACAAATAGAATGATTAATCCATCCATCATTTTTCTTATTTTGTTTATCAATATTTAATAATTTTATTGCATCATCACTCGTTAATTTCATTACTATCTCCTAACTTTTTAAATAAATCATTATATATATTAGTTCTGTTTACATCAATTATAAATTTTACTTTATGATTGTCTTTAGTTAATATATAAGAAGTATCATCACTAATATTTGGGCAACTTATTTCCTTAAACTTAAACCAATTACTATTTATCATATAAGCAATTACTGATATATACCATATAACTCTCTCTTTTTGTATACCATGATACCCATCATTATGAAATCTATCAATTAAATAATTACACAATTCTGATTTATTAGTTAAATTTTCTTTTAAAGTGTTTATATCAATTTTTAATTTTGAAACAACATTTTTGCATGGTAGTACTGTTAAATTTACTTTGGAATTAAATAGAATTTTTACTGCCTCTATATCTTGTCTAAAATTGTATTCTAAATTATCTTTATAACCTAGTTCATTACCACCCAGCCAAATAACTTCAATCCTGTCTATTATTTTAGGTTCTTTTTTGATTGCTAACGCAACATTTGTAATTTTGCAATTACTTTATTTTTAATCTATATAATCTTTCTATTGGTGAATCATCTTTAAAAGTCTTTACTTCCTCAACAAATTCCCAACCAAATTTTTCATATAATCCTTTATGTTTCGTGTATAGAAACAATTCTGTTAAACCTGCTTTTTTTGCGTTTTCATTTACTGTAATCATCAGTTGTCTACAAACATTTTTTCCTCTAAATTTTTCATCAACATATACATTTATTAACCAAGGATAAATATCTGGTCTACTATCTAAATCATCAGACATTGATAATTGATACATGCCCGCAGGCTCTCCATCAATCAAAGCTACATAAGTTTGAGGTAATTTTTCCTTGCATAAACAATGTTCTAAATTACACTTTACTGCTTCAAAACTATTATTATTTCTGATTCCCCATCAATTATAATTCCATTCACATATTTTATCAAAAATATAATTATTACTATCTTCTAATTTTATAATTTTCATATAAACACCTTTCTACAAATTACTATTTATTTCACTAAATATTATATCATATTATAACATCAGTTAGTAAATAACTTTTTACTCTTGCCACTTTTTACTTTCTCCTAAACTTAGTAAACCAGCAGAATGCTGATTTACAATTTTATTATAAAATGTATCAATTGGGAAATCCTTATAAAATCTACTACTTTCCACAACAATTTTTATACTTTTTTATCACGTCTACAAGTTGCGCATACTCAATTATTTATAGTTTTATTATATTATTGTTATTTCTAATAGTTTCTAGACTAGTAACATTGATATTTATAGTATTTGTGTTATTATTGTCACTATAAATATTTTCTCATCTGCAAACAATTCAACTTTATTTTTTTACATTCCCCTTGATATAATTTCTTTTTGTTCCTGAACATTTTCTAATAATTGTTGTTGGCTAATTATCTCATTGTTTAATTTCTTGATTTTACGTTCCAAATCATATAACCTAATGTTATTAAAACTATCATATTGTTGCATAAACTGATTGCTTTCTTTAATTTTTGATTCAACTTGCTCTATTGTATCACATTTAAAATAAATTTTAATTTTATCTTTCATCATTATTAATTTAGCATTTAAAACTTCTATATCTTCTTTATTCATTTCAAATTTTTGGTTTAAATATTCAATTTCAAGGTTTAATTTTCTTAATTTCTCATCATTATTTTGCCTTTCTTTTTCTTTTTCTTCTTCAAATTTGCTCTGTTTTAATAAATCCATGTCAAAAAGATATCGGTATATATTTTTTCCCATTTCGATTTTCTTTCTATTTAATAAAGGGTGTTTAGATAAATTACTAATGTTCATATTAATTTCTTCACGAGCTTTTTCGGATTCTTTATGTTCTTGTGTATCACAATATTGTTTTTCTGAATTTACTAAATTTATTTGATTTAATTCTTCAATTTCACTTTCCAATTTTTGTAATTTTAATTCTAATTCCGTTTTAGTTATATTCGCTTTATTTATTTCTTCCATTAAGTCTTGATAATCTCGTTTTAATAAGTTATAGTAAGATGATTGTACGTAAATTTCATGATAATATTTATATTGTTCTTTTAATAACGATCTTTGTTGAAATTCAGTAACTAAATTTTTATATTCAGATTCATATTTTGATAAACTACCTTTAATTTTTTCCTCTCGCAATTTAACGGGGTCAATAAATTTAGAAGCAATAGTTTTGGAAATTGTTGTTAAGCTTAAAGGTTTAATACTATTGATTTCATCCATCATTTCATCTGTTACATCAACTACTTGCAATATATCTACTAGCACATCTAATCCCTTAAACATTCCAGCAAATTTATCTTTGTATGGAAATAATTCTCTTAATCTATTTAACTTAAAACTTTTCGATTTACCAGAAATCAAGTCATCTAAACTATAAATACTATTTTTTCTTAATATATATTTAATTTCATCTTCATTATATTGTCCATTAAATAATTTATCTGGATCATTAGCAACTGCAGAAATCATTTTCATATTATTCTCAAATATTACTTTAATCATATTTTCATCATATTGTCCAGACTGTTTTAATTTTTCAAATTGTTCAAAAAAATAATCAAATTTATCTAACATACTCTCACTTAAGTAATGACCATTATTTAATTTATTTAATAATGTGAGTTTTGCTTCATTTAAACTTTTTCCTTTTTTATTTTTTAAAACATCAAAACTATAAATTTTTAAATTAGGAAAATTTTCTTTTAGTTTTTCAGCACGTATTTGGTTTTCATTAAGTTGTTTTGAACCATCAGTAAAACAAAATATTCCAATAGGTTCAAAAGCATTTAAAACAACTTCATTATATGTTTTTCTATAAATATCATTAGTTAAATTTTCTTCTTGTTGTTTTCTTGTTTCATCTATTAGTTTTTTAGGATGATCAATTTTTGGAACTGAAGTATAAGATAAAATCGACTTATCATTATCAACATAATTATTAACATACATATCTCTACTACTTGCTGCAATAATATTTTTGGGAGCAAATATAAATCCATATCCGTTTCTAAACGTATCAGTCAAATCTGGAGTATATACAGATGTAGAAATATAATTACCACGAAATTCTCCCTCAAATTTTGTAGTAATTGTACTATGACCTATAAAACAAAAATTATCATCATTCATATTTTCAAGATTAATAAAATAATTATTCCATTCTTGTAATATCATATTTTGAATTTGGGTAATCATTGCTTTCATTTTATTTGTATCTTTAGCAATAGCAGCATCATTGTATTCTTTTTCCCAATTTGCAATTGAAGTATCATCTAAAAAATATTTCATACTCTCTACACAATCATTTTTTGCATTAATTAAATCACGAATTAAATAATATTTTTTGCATTCATTATCCATATCATTAATAACAAATAATAAATTTAAAAAAGTATTCTCACCTAAATTAAAAAAATAATTATTTGTTATATTCTTAGGACATAATTCTTCAAACTTTTGAACTAGTGACTTTAATATGGTAAAATCGAAAGGAATCTTATCACCATAATCATCCCCAACATAAATTATTTGTTTTGACATTTCTTTTATTCTAGAAAAGATTCTATCTATTAAATCTATGAAATCATTGTCATCAAATTCAGTTGTTAATTTTTGTTTATAGTTTCTATCAAGTAAAAAAACTCTTTCAGTTAATTTTTTTATCATTTCTAAAATTTGTGGAGATACAATAAACGTACATTCAAGTTCATTATATGTAATAGAATTATTCATTATATCATCTTCTTTCCAACTTTACCTCGATATATACTCTATATTCGTTAACATTTTCAGTATATCATAATTTTATAAATATAACTAATACTAATATTATATAATAGATAATAATTGTTTTGTTAACTCTCTTTGTCATTAATTTTTTTACTAATGTCTTTTAATGTTTCTAAATATGCTTTTTCCACA
>CANQIV010000058.1 GCA_947624135.1 uncultured Bacilli bacterium
GTAAAAAAAATACAAATTAATTGTATAACTTGTATTTTCTCTTAAATTTTTCCAACATTTACTTTACTTCATCTTTATCAAAAAGAAAAAGTAGATTATCTACTTTTCATAGTTTATATAATTAATTATTAATTATTGATTTTGAAATTGTTATTACTGGTCTTATTCCATAACCAGAATTTTTATTAGCGCTCTGACGATTCATTCGACCATAATGATGAATTTTCCATACCAAAGATGGGTCTCCTCCAACGGCTGTCGTTCCTGTCCAATAACCAACTATACCATAGTTTTCTTCTATACTATTTAAACATCCCCATATATCTTTGCAAGCATTACTTGTTCTATCATATATCCATGCATATTTACAATTTCCTGCTGCAGCACATTCCTTAGTTGCAGTTTCATCAGTAGTTAAATCTTCAAAAAAGAATGTTCCTGAATAAACTTTAGATGTCCAATTTTCACGATTAACAATTTTAGCTACCTCATCTGCTTCAATTAATCTTGCTTCATTTTTCCATGTGCTTGTATCTTTTTTTAATTGCTCTATTATTTCACTATTATCTGTATTATCATTATTTGAATTCCAAGCTATTGCTCCTGTTGTATTATGATCTAATATCATTGTATATGTATCATCTGTTTCTTCATACGCATACCATTTCATACATCCTGTCTTTGTTTCTGTTAAACTTATTGCTTCTTCTTTATTACATAATTTATCTGTTACTGGATCATAGAATACTATTGCTTTTACTCCCACATGTCCTATTGTTGGTATTCCATTTGTTATTTCAACTTTACCTTCATTTCCTAATGCATCTCTTACATTTATTTCATGTTTTCCTATTATTTTAAATTGACATGTACCTGTTTCTTGCCATTTTCCATCACAACTATATGCTGAGGTTGTATGTAATCCTATTCCTGTATCATTAACATTAGTTATTGTTACTATGTTTTCATTTACCGTTGTTTTAAATATTGGACCTACATTATCTATTTTTAATGTTGTTCCTGTTGCGGAATCACTATAATTTGTTCCATCGAATGTTATTGCATATATTGTTTGATTTGAATTTGTTTCAGTGTTATATGTTACATTTATATTTCCACTTACTTTATACCATGTATTTGCTTCTATCTTATTTGTATCTATATTTGTACATGTTTTTGGTTTACTATTTTCTTCTGTACAAGATCCTAACACATTAACACTCGTTGTTCCTTTTAATGTTGACTTTATATAATATATTGGGTTTGTTATATTTTTATCTGAGAATACTACACTAGCTACCTCTTCTTTTGAATATCCATTTGTTGTAGTTAAACTAGCATTGCTTGGTGAATGTGTTATTGATATACTTGGATTTTCTATTTTTTCTGTCTTAATTGTTTTAGTAATTTCTCTTGTTAATCCTGCTCTATTCTTTACTGTTACTTTTATAGTGTATTCTGTATCTATTTTTAATTTATCAAATGTATACGTATTTTTATCTATGTCTTTTACTGATTTACTATAATCATCTGGCTCTGTTATTTCATAACTATAGCTTGTAGGTACCCCATCTACTTTCTTTACTATTACTATTATACTTTCTGATGTTGAACTTACATTAACATTTACTTCCAATACATTTTCTAATAAATCTTCTACTGTTCCTTTAAGCATGCTTAAATCATCTAGTGTTCCTTCCGCACTATATGTTCCATCGGTTACCTCTTTTAATTCTATTTTTCCTTCTGAATTTAAAAATACTTTACCTTTTAAGTTCTTTGAATCTAGAGGTAAATCTTCTATATCTAATATTGTTCCTTCTTCAACATTATGTTGTGTTGCATAAAGTTCATAAGCGTGTTCTATATTATTTAAACTTAATTTGAATGCTTTATATTTTGAATCATTTATTACTCCTAATATTATTGGAGTAGCTATTAAAGCTATTACAGCTAATATTACTATAACTGCTAAAAGTTCTATTAGGGTGAATGCCTTTACTTTTCTAGTGTAAAGTACCCCCCCCCCTACTCATATTTCTTGATTTTATCTCTTTCATAACTTCATCCTTTCACTCTAATAGAAGTCTTTTTCTTATTCTTCTATCTATACTAATAATATCACTTATATTAAATTTTATCAAGTATAATTTTAATGCACAAATATCTTATAACAAAAAAAAGTCTTAAATATATAAGACCTCTTCTGTTTTTATAAAATTATTTTCATTTTTATCATTAAATTTAAATAATATTACTTCATGATTTTCTAGAGATTTAGGTACATCTATTATTCTTTGATTTCTAGAACCTCTAAATTCTAAATCAAAACTTTTTTCCTCTATTTTAAATCTTCCATCTACAAGTACATCTATATTACTTAGAAAATCCAAAATATCTTTATTTCCTGATTCCAACAATTCTTCAAAAGTGAATCCAGTATATACCCATATATCCATACCTAAATCATGAATTTTTTTAGCAAGTATTGCACATTGTTTAGCTTGAAACATAGGATCTCCACCAGAAAATGTTATACCTGTTTGTCCAGTTAAGTTTTTTAATCTATCAATTACATCTTCAAGATCTACAAGTGCACCACCTTTAAAATCATGTGTTTCTGGATTATGACATCCCTTACAGTTATGAGAGCAACCTTGCGTCCAAATAACTGTTCTTATGCCTATACCGTCAACTATGCTATCAGACTGTAAATCAGCTGCCAAGCGTATTTTCATTATTTATCACACTTTTCACAAGTCATAACTTCTTTTATACCTGTGTGTTTTACACGATCTTTTTCTTCAGCACGTTTTCCATTATTAAAGCGACTTACATCTCCACTTAAATAACCTGTAACTCTTCTTATTCTTTCAAATTTTACTCCTTCTCCAACTAATTTTTCCATAATTTTATTCTCCCTTCCTAACAACCACAATTAAAGTTTTTTACCTCTTCAAGTGGTACTGCTTCAAATTCTTTACGTCCACAACCTGGACACACATCACCAATTACCCCTACGTATCCACATACTGGATCTCTATCAACTGGATGGTTAATAGCTCCATATCCAATTCCAAGTTCTTTCATCATTCTTATTACACTTTCAAATGCATCGACATTTTGTGCGGTATTGCCATCAAATTCTATGTATGAAATATGTCCACCATTTGTAAGATTATGATAAGGTGCTTCTACCTCTAACTTATGTTTAATTGATGTATTGTAATATACTGGAACATGGAATGAATTTGTATAATAATCTCTATCTGTAATTCCTTTCATTTTTCCATATATTGCTTTATCTATATTTACGAATCTACCTGATAAACCTTCTGCTGGAGTTGCTATAAGTGTAAAGTTTAGGTTATATTCTTTAGCAAACTCATCAACTTTCTTTCTCATAAATCCGATTATTTCAAGTCCTAATTTTTGAGCTTTTTCTGATTCACCATGATGTTCTCCAATAAGTGCTTTTAAAGTTTCAGCAAGTCCTATAAATCCTATTGTTAAACTACCATGTTTTAATACTTTTCTCATTCTATCTGTTGGTTTTAGTTTTTCTCCATCAGTCCAAACTCCTTGGCCCATTAAGAATGGGAAATTATAACATCTTTTATTACATTGAATTTCAAATCTTTCAAGTAATTGGTCTCTAACAAGTTCCATAATATCAGATAATTCGCTATAGAAACCATCCATATCTGCTTTATCTCTTTCTTTTAAGCATATACCATGTTTAATTCCTATTCTAGGTAAGTTGATTGATGTAAATGAAAGATTTCCTCTTCCTCCTGTTGTCTGATTATTAGGATCTGTTACATCACTCATAACACGTGTTCTACATCCCATATATCCAACTTCAGTTCTATAATCACCTTTTTTATAAAATGCTTTATTAAATGGAGCATCTAGAAATGAAAAGTTAGGGAATAATCTTTTAGCAGATACCTCACAAGCTAATCTGAATATATCATAATTAGGATCTTGCTTATTATAATTTACTCCTTCTTTTACTTTAAATATTGATACTGGAAAGATTGGTGTTTCTCCTTTTCCAAGTCCTTCATTAGTTGCTTTCAAGAAATTTATTGATACCATTCTTCCTTCTGGAGTTGTATCTGTACCAAAATTTATTGATGAAAATGGTACTTGAGCTCCTGCACGTGAGTGCATAGTATTTAAATTATGTACAAATGCCTCCATTGCTTGGAATGTAATTCTATTTGTCTTTGCATAAGCTTTTTCATAAGCTTTTTTAAATAATCTTTTAATTTCATCTGAATCCTTATAAATAGGTTCAAATATTTCTATGTCAAATTCAATACTTTCTAATTTTTCTATTTCACGAGCAACTCTATCCATACTTATAAATTCAAGTAGTCCTTCTAAATCAAGGAAATCACTTAACTGTTGTTTAAATTGTTTTTTAAATGTCATAAGTACTCCAGGAGCCATAAAGTAATCGAATGCTGGAATACTTTGACCTCCGTGTTGATCATTTTGATTAGATTGAATTGCAATTGCTGCAAGTGCGCTATAAGATATAATATCTTTAGGTGGTCTCAAATGTCCATGGCCTGTTGAAAATCCTCTTTTAAATAATCTGTCAAGTTCTATTTGCATACATGTTGTTGTACCCATTGGAAGAAAATCCATATCGTGAATATGTATTTCACCATTATCATGAGCATCTGCAAATTTTTTCTTCATCAAATATGCTTTAGCAAATTCTTTTGAAACTGTACTACCATATTGAAGCATAGTTCCCATTGCAGTATCGCCATCTACGTTAGCATTTTCTCTTTTAGTATCATCTTCATTAGCTGACTTAAGTCCTAATCCTTCAATAGTTTTTAAAAATTTATGCATTCTTTTGTCATCTATAAACATATTTCTAGATTGTGATCTTCTCTCTCTATATTCAGCAAAAGAATCATGAACTTCTTTATATCCTTTTTTTTCTAATGATTCTTCTATTAAATCTTGAATTTCTTCAATTTTTATTTTACCTTTATAATTTTTTTCTATAGATTTAATTACATCATTATATACTTTAGTTATATCACTCGCATCATATTTGTATTTACCTGTTTCTTCATCTTGCTCATTTATACTATCAAAGCCTTTTTTGATTGCTAAAGCTATTTTAGTACCATCAAAATCAACTTTTTTACCATTTCTTTTAACTACTATAAGTTCTAATTTTTCATCTAACTCTGTCATACTTCTACTCCTATCCTTAATACAATTTTAGTATACCATTATGAAAAAGCATAGTCAATATATTTTTAAATTTTTTTGAATTTTTTTATTTTTTTAAAAATATTTTTTTGAAATTTTTGAATTTTTTTATTTTTTTGATTTTTTGCTTTTTCTTATTTTACCTTTATTTTTCAATAGTTTTAGTAATTTTGTTAAAAATAAAAATGACAATTATTTTAAAATTGTCATTTTACATTTTTTTACTTTTCTCGATTTTTTTATATTTTAAAACATATTTTTTTATAAAAATAAATTCAATTTCTAATAATTTATTTTTGTTACTTTACCAATAACAATTACACGACTACCATCATAGATATAAAATTCTGTACCTATCTCCATAGCAACAGAGGTTAATAACCTTACACTTATTTTAATGTTATCGCCTGGATTAGCCCTTTCTATCCCGTCTAATAAAGTAATTGTACCTGGAATTCTATCTTCCCAAAATTTAAAATCAGGTTGATAATTTGAGAAGAATGGAGTACGTCTTCCACCTTCCTCTTTAGTTAGAACATAAATATCTGCTTCAAACTTTTTAGCTGTACTTATAGAATTTGGTGCTGCTAAAACTTGAGTATATTCTAACTCTTCATAACTAATTCCATTCAATGCAATTACTACGCTATCACCAAAAATTGCTTCGTCCAAATTTTTCATATTTTTTTTAATTCTGCCAACGACAGCAGTTTTCATTTCATTATTCACGCCTATAACTTGGATTGTATCTCCAACTTTAACTTTACCACTACAAACTCTTCCTGCCACCATTACATCTGTTTCTTTTTCAAGAAAAACTTCTTCAATGTTTAGTCTAAACGCACTATTTTCATCATAAGTTGCATTCATATTGATATTTATAAAACGTTGTCCACTAGAATTATTTTCTGTAGTATTATTTTGTTCTGTGTCTGTACTTTGTTCTTCATCTACTTTTGGCGGGTTTGTACTATTTTCAACATTAGGTTTATCTGAATTTTTACCTCTTGTTGTAAAATAGAATATTCCTCCCCCAGTAGCAATTAACACAATTATGACAATTATAATAATTTTAATATTTATAGATTTTTTATTATTTGAACTTTTTTGATTTTGAACTGGTTGTTGGATTTGTGGTTCTATTGATTGTTGAACTTGTGATTCAATTGGTTGTTGAACTTGTGGCTCTACTGGTTGACTCATATATTGTTGATTACTTTGTTGTTGATTTAAATTTTGATTTAATTCATTAATTTGATTTAAACTATCTGCATTTAAAACGTTCCCACATTTAACGCAAAATTTTGATTGCGGATTATCGTTATATGTACCGCAGTTTTTACAATTCATTTTTTTCCTCCCTTAATATAATATTTTTAACTAAACTCAAAAATAAATTTAATAATTCATTAACTTAATTCCAATCACTCCTATTCTTGTTAATTATATCACAGTTCGACAAAAACTGCACTATTTTTACAACTTAAAAATAAATTTTGAAAAAAAATACTTTAAACAAAATAAAATCCCTTAGTTTGACAGTTTTAAATATGAAATCTTTTCTAGATATTGAAAAATCTAGTTTTTTTATCGTTTTACTATTGC
>CANQIV010000059.1 GCA_947624135.1 uncultured Bacilli bacterium
AAACACACTTCTTATAATCTTGGAAAGTTTTCTGAGTTGAAAGCCAATTTTTGTGTTAATTAAAGGTATTAATAATCCTATGAAAGCATAAAAAAAGAACTAAACTTAGTTCTCTTCAAAATACATTTACCAGTAGTTTGGGTTATTACCAAAACTACTTGACATTTAATCAATATATTATAAATCGCTTTAAAAGCGAACACTTGTTCTGGCACGGTAATAGAACAAGTTTCCAAATTATTATTAAACTTATAATTTATCGTTTCATACTTGAGAATTTTTTTATTGATGTTTCTTCAAAATTTTTTATTATGGGAATATATTTATCTAAAATTTTTTCATCAAACACATCAATACCTGTTAAATTTTTTAAATATTTTACCATACTTTTAGAAACTTTAAATTTATTAGCATTGGGAATAATTTTTAATTTAAGTGGAGAAGTACCTGCAATTTCTTTACTTCTATTAATAACAAAATTACTAAATGAAGATGAAATTTCATCGTGAAAGTAAGGATTTTCTTTTTTCATTTCGTCTAGTCTTATCATAAATATCATTATCTGATAATATGATAAATAAAAAAAATCATTTTCCATAAATCTTCCCCCAATTTATTAAAAACTCCAAAATTGAAGTTTATCTACATATGGCAGGGGATAAGTGAATCGAACACTTATCTAAGGTTTTGGAGACCCCTATTTTACCATTAAACTAATCCCCTAGATATAATCACAAGTTATTATAGCATATAACCATAAAAATGTCTACTGGCACAAATTGTGGCACAATTTTTAATTTTAAGTTTTTTATTAAGGGCTTTTTACCCAGTATTTATAATACTTCAAGTGATTATCAATTCATTTCAAGTCAGTCGGTTTTGGAGACCATTATTCTACCATTGAACTATACCCCTGTGACTAGTTCATTATATCACAAATTTTTATAATCTTCAAGCAAATTTTAGCATATTATAAATTAGGTGATGATATGGCTATAATTAATTATACCAGCAAAGAAAGAGATTTACTTGCTAGACTCATGAGAGCAGAAGCTCTTGGAGAAGGTAATTTAGGTATGCTTATGGTAGGAAATGTTGGCGTAAATAGGGCGATAGGAAGATGTTTGACGTTTAAAAACATAACTACTATAAGTCAAATGATATATCAAAATCCGGGAGGTTTTTCTGGAATAGAGAGCCCACTTTTTTTTAGTAATCCGACAACTCAAGAAAGAGAACTTGCTGATAGAGTACTCAAAGGAGAATATTATTATCCAGCTACCAATGCATTGTGGTTTTATGCACCTAAAGTAGGAGAGTCCTGCAAACCACTTTGGTATGAGCAGAGAAATTCTGGAAGATATAAAAATCATTGCTTTTATGAACCAGATCCCAACGTATGTCAGGAAATTCATTAATATATTTATAGAAAAATTTCCATTAATGAAAAAAATGCAAAAAAAATCTTGACAGATATTTAAAAAATTGATATACTTTAGTAGTAATTTTGTTACTGCTAATGGGGAATTAGCTCAGTTGGCTAGAGCATCTGCCTTGCACGCAGGGGGTCAAGGGTTCGAGTCCCTTATTCTCCACCATATTATGTTAATTATCCCTTATTTTATAAGGGCTTTTATTTTAAAATATTGCTATAGTCTTATTTAAGACTTATTTTTTTTATAATTTGATTAAAAAAATTAACTTACAAAAAATTTAAAATTGTGTTATAATTTAGTTACTAAATAAAGTTTATTACATTAATTTATCAATGTGTAGCAAATCTTTGCGTAAGTCCAATTGAATTTGACTTACGTGTTTTTTATAGGAGGAATTTATGTATAAAGTAGATGATTTTGTAGTATATAAAAAAGATGTTTGTAGAGTAAAAGGGATAAAAAACAATAAATTAAATGGTATAGATTATTATATTCTAGAGCCTATTGATGATAAATCTTTAATAATAGATGTACCTATAGATAATAGAATGGGTTATTTAAGAGATATTATAAGTAAAAGTGAAGCAGAAGAATTAATAAATAATATTCCAAATGTAGAACCATTAAAAAATCTTGATGACAAATACATTGAAAAAACATATAAAGATTTAATTTATAGTGGTACCTATGAAGATCTTATTAAAATAATAAAAACCTCTTATTTAAGGAATGAGATTAGAACTAAAAATAATCGTAAACCAAGTGAGAAGGATATTAATTATTTTAATCAAGCTGAAAAATATTTATATAATGAACTATCTATATCTCTTAATATGAATTATGATGATACTAAAAATTATATTGTTGAAAGAGTACAAAAAATGGTAAAAGAAATATAAAATTAATATAATTTTGATAAAAAAATTTAAAAAGACGACACATGTAGTGTTTTAAGCACATAAATCTGATTACGGAACTTTTTATAAGTATATGATTAGATATTAGCTTAAAAATTATATGTGTTTTTGTTTTTAGAAAGGAGGAGTGAAAAATGCCACAAAATAAATTTCAAAAGTTAATGTTTGCTTTAATTACAGTTGTAATAACAGTACATGCATATGTTTTCTTTAGTTTATATGTTGTTAATGGAGATGTTTTAATGGCTTTAAATGGAGAAACAAGTGTAATAGCTGCAATAAATAAACAGGGTGGAGTTATGATGTGTGGTCAAATGTTACCGATATGGGCTATAATTTTAGTTGAATTTTGTTTAGCTTATGGTTTAGAAATATCTGTAGGACAACCATTATCATTTAAATTTGCTTCAAAAGTTTTTGATGTAAAAACAACACATCCAGTCTTATTTGAAACTGCAATAATATGCGCAACAGTAGGTATAATGTGTCCATCAATGAGTTTACTAGCTGCTTTCCTTTATTACCCATATTATGCGGGATTTAATATATTTACGCTTTTAGCAAACTGGTTAAAATTAATGTGTTTTAATTTTCCGTTTGCTTATTTTACACAATTGTTTTTTATTCAACCAATAGTTAGAACAATATTTAAAACAATATTTTTTAGAAAAAGCAATAAATAAAAAAATTTATTTCTTAAATTAGAAATATTTTTTTTTACAAAAATTAATATAATACATGTCTACTAATATTTAATGTATTTTTTTGAATATATTACCTTTTGCATTTAAATTACTTATAAAAATTATATATAAAAATAATACTATAAAATTTTAAATTATCAATTTTACATTTTACAAAAAAAGTATTAAAATAGTAAATTAATTCGGTGGCGATTTTTATGATATTAAATAATTTTAACCCAGTTGATATTAAAAATAATAAATTTATCGTAGATAATAATGTTACAGAAATTATAGATTTATTATTTCATAATTGCTACAACATAGATGAAATAGTTTTACCTAATCAACTTACAAATTTAGGTAACGCAGTATTTTGGAATTGTACTAATTTAAAATATATAAATATTCCATTAAAATTAGAAAAAATGGGCTTTAGCGCGTTTAAAAATTGTGTTAATTTAACTAGTATTAATTTAAACTGCAATTTAAAAGAAATTGAAACAGAAACCTTTTTAGACTGTACCAATTTATTAGAAATAGAATTAAATTGCCCATTAGAAAAAATTGGTTCAAAAGCATTTCAAAATTGTAAATCACTAAAAAGATTAATAATACCAAAAAGTGTTAATAAAATAGGAGAAAATGCTTTAAATGGATGTACCTCATTAGAATTTATAGAACTACCAGAAAATATAAGCGCCATATTAGAAGCAACTTTTAAAAATTGTATTAATTTAAAAAAAATAATAATACCAGATAAAGTTGTTGAAATAGGTGATTTAGTTTTTTATAACTGTGAAAATTTAGAAGAAATTAAATTACCAAAAAAATTAAAACAAATTGGTGATATATGTTTTTCAGGATGTCATAACTTAAAGGGAATAACTCTTCCAAATAATTTAAAAATAATAGGTAATGGAGCATTTAAAAATACAGCTATAGAAAAAATAGAAATCCCTATTAGTGTAATAGAAATAGGTAAGAGTGCTTTTGATAATACTAATCTTAAAAGTATTAAATTTGAATCTAGTTTAATTTTTTATGATTTTGGTGAATTACAAAAACTTTCAAATTTAGAAGAAATTATCGTATATGGAACAAAAATAACTAATATTGATGAAATAAAACAAATTCAAGTAACTGAATTATTAGATAAAATATATGAAAAATTAGTAAAAAATAATCATATATATAATTTAACTCGTGAATCATTAAATAAGTTTTATCAAAAAAATTATAATTTTACTAATATTGTTAATTATATAATTTATAAAACTACTAATTCAAATTATGATTATAAAAAAGATATAGAAAAATTTGATGCTTTATTTTCAAAAACAAGATTTGTAAATTTACCAAGTAAAGAAATATTTGAAAATTTAACTATTACTTTATCGCTTAAATATAAGCCTAAAATAGTAAAAGAGTTAATAAATATACCAATATTTACAAAAACAGAGAAAACTAAAAAAAATATAGTAGATGTAATAAGTATATTTGGACTATTTGAAGAAGATAATCAAGTTTATAATAGACTAAGAAAAGTAATAAATTTATTTAGTATTAATACTTATATTGATTCAGAAAATTTTTGCTTATTAAAAAATTTAAGCGAGTACTTTGAAAAAATAGTACAATTAGAATACGTATTAAATGACTATGTTAGAATTCCACATGAATATGAAGAATACTTAACTAGAACTATAAGTAAAACTAATTTAGCTGAATTAAAAAAACTAGATAAAAGAATAGGTAAAAAAGTAAATGATTTTTTTAAAGAAAATTATACTTTAAAAGAAAATATATACTATAGGCTTAAAACAGATATAGATACTAATACTTTATATAAAATATATGATGAAATATTAGAATCTAGAGTTAATAATCAAATAACAATAGAAAGTTTAAATAATATATTTGATGAAATACCTAAACAATATAATAAAAAAATAAGTGAATTTATTTTTAAGAATTTTAATCACATATTATACAATTTAGAATATCAAAAAAATATAAAGAACATTATTCAAAAATATGATGAAATAGAAAAATTTTATTTATCAAAAGGACATAATAATTTTAATTACGTAGATGCATTAAAATATTTAAGTAATTATACTTTTTCAAATATAAAAAATGATAACCATGAATTTGCTAAATTAGTAAAAAATGCAGGAGTAGTAAGTCAAGAAAAATTTGAAAAATATCAAGATTTATATGAAAAAATAAAGAATAATAGAGACTCTATAATACCAAGATTAAAAGAAGATAGTATAGTTGAAGTAAATGGCGCTAATTACAAAATAAGTGTTGAAATTCTTAGAAAAGATGATCCATTTACAATGTTAGTAGGTGAAGCAAAATATACTGATTGCTGTCAAGTATTTGATGATAGTGCGGAAAGTAGTATGATACATGCTTGTACTGATGGTAGAATTTTCTGTACCTATTTAATCAATGACGATGGGAATAAAGAACTTTTATCACAATCTTGGGTATGGAGATGTGGTAATACTATTTGTTTTGATAATATTGAATTAACAAGTCTTTCTAAATCAAAAAAAATATACAAAGATGTAATTTATAATTGTTACAAATTAGCAAGCGATAAAATTATTGATACTGCTAAAAATAATAATGACAAAATTGATGTAATAATGATTGGTTGTAAAAATGATGATTTAAAGTTAGAAAACTATTTTAATGAGACATATGAAAATAATATTAAGCCAATTAATTATAATGGTTATGTAGATTCAACAATTGTTTGTTATATGTGTGGTAATCAAGATTTAATAGATTTAAATTATATTCAGTCAAAAAAATATTTAGATGAAAGAAGAACAATCGTAAAAAAAATAAATCAAATACCAAGTAATATGTTAAAAAAAGTAAGAGATATTTGTAAAAATTGTGAGAAAGAAAGTAAATTTATAAACTTTTTAGATGTAAAAGATAATAATTTAAACATTGTTATAGGTGAAGATTGGTATTGTATATATACTGTTGAAAATGGAATATGCATAAAAGATTTACAAATATCTAGACCGAAGTATATTGAAGAAGAAAAAACACAAATGATAGAGGTTAAGGAATTTATACAAAAAATATTAGGTAGTATTAATAATGTTTTAGATAATGCTTTAAATAATAATTTAAGTGACGGTAATAAAAAAATTAATTTATAAACTTATTTCAGTAAAATGGAATAAGTTTTTTTAGTTTTAATACTTGTAAAAATTTATATTAAGTGATATTATTAGTATAGATAGAAGAATAAGAAAAAGCTTCTATTAGAGTGAAAGGATGAAGTTATGAAAGAGAAAAAACAAAGAAATATGAGTAGGGGGGGGGGTACTTTACACTAGAAAAGTAAAGGCATTCACCCTAATAGAACTTTTAGCTGTAATAGTAATATTAGCTATAATAGCAGTAATAGCTACCCCAATAATATTAGGAGTAATCAATGATTCAAAATATAAAGCTTTTAAAATAAGTTTAAACAATATACAACATGCATATGAACTTTATGCAACTCAAAATAATATTGAACCCGGAACAGAAATAGACATAAGTAAATTACCTCTTGATTCTAAAAATCTAAAAGGAAAAGTATTCTTAAATTCAGAAGGTAAAATAGAATTAAAAGAAGTAACAGATGGAACATATAGTGCGGAAGGAACACTAGATGATTTAAGTATACTAAAAGGTACAGTAGAAGATTTACTAGAAAATAGATTAGATGTAAAGGTAAATGTAAATACTACTGCAAAGAGTATAGAAATAACAGTAGAAAGAATAGATGGCG
>CANQIV010000060.1 GCA_947624135.1 uncultured Bacilli bacterium
TAACACTTACAGTTTTTTAATTTCTGTAACACTCAAAAAATCAATTATTTAAATTTAGATTATATTTTTATTAGTTTATAAAAAAAACTGTTAAAATCAAAAAAAAATTGAAAAAATTTTTATTTTTCAACTTTTTATTAAAATTGTATTTTTTCATTTATATAGTTTTCTACATCATCTAAGGAAATTGTTATTTGTTCCATAGTATCTCTATCTCTTATTGTAACTGTATTATTATTAATTGTATCATCATCTACAGTTATTACAAATGGTGTTCCGATTATATCTTGTCTTCTATATCTTTTTCCTATATTACCACTCTCATCATATGTTGTCATAAATTTACTAGAAAGTTTTTTATAAATTTCAAGAGCTTTATTAGCATGAAATTTTTTAACGAGAGGTAAAATTGCTACTTTATATGGAGCAAGATATGGATGTAGACTTAATACTTCTCTTGTTGTTCCATCTTCTAATGTATCTTCATGATAAGCATTAAATAAAAGTGCGAGTACAGTTCTATCAAGTCCATATGTTGATTCTATTATATATGGAATATATTTTTCATTACTATCAGGATCTAAATATTCTTGACTTTTACCACTATATTCTTGATGTCTTGTAAGATCAAAATTAGTTCTATTATGTGTACCATTTATTTCACCCCAACCAAATGGAAATAAATATTCAATATCGCATGCTGCTTTAGCATAGTGCGCTAATTTCTCATGATCATGAAATCTTAATTTATCACTTGGAATTCCTAAATCCATATAAAATTTCTTACCATATTCTTTGAAATATTCGTAAAGTTCAGTATCGCTACCTTCTTTGCAAAATGTTTGATATTCCATTTGTTCAAATTCTATAGTTCTAAATGTAAAATTACCCGGTGTGATTTCATTTCTAAAAGCTTTTCCTATTTGTCCTATAGAAAATGGTAGTTTAGCTCTCATGCTTCTTTGAACATTCAAGAAATTTACATATTCGCCTTGTGCATTTTCTGGCCTCAAATATACTATACTTTTAGCGTCCTGCACAACTCCTCTATATGTTTCAAACATTAATTTAAACTGTCTTATTTCAGTAAAGTTGCTTTTACCGCATTTTGGACATGGTACTTTATTATTTCTAATATACTCTATCATTTGTTGATTACTCATCGTATCTCCTATTGAACTTTTTGAATAATCGTTTATTAAATTATCTGCTCTATGACGTGTTTTACATTCTTTGCAATCTGTAAGTGGATCAGCAAAAGATTCTACATGTCCTGATGCTTCCCAAACTTTAGGATGCATTAAAATATCAGCATCAAGTTCATATGCGTTTGGTCTTTCTTGTATAAATCTTTTTCTCCAAGCATCTTTTACATTGTTTTTTAATCTACTTCCAAGTGGTCCATAGTCCCACGTATTAGCTAATCCATCATATATTTCACTACCTTGAAATATAAACCCATATTGTTTACACAAATTAACCATTTTATCCATTGTTATTTCTTGCATAATTTCCTCCCATAAAAAAATTCTAGAAATAGTATTTAATTTCTAGATTAAAACTAAATATATTATAGTTAAATACTATTTATTTGTCAATTTTTTGGCAAATACCATCTCCTGGTTTTGCTCCTTCAACATATGTTTCATTATTAATGTCACAAGCGGATTTAGTAAGATAATCTTTTAAATAGCCCCCAAGTAATTTAACCAAACTTACTACGATTACACTTATAACAGCGATTATAAGTAAATATTCTACT
Source organism: uncultured Bacilli bacterium (assembly GCA_947624135.1). GTDB lineage: Bacteria > Bacillota_I > Bacilli_A > RF39 > UBA660 > UMGS1613. The sequence goes on from CANQIV010000060.1 coordinate 1,763, forward strand.
AAAGCTTGACCATCACTATTTAACTTTTTCATCATACCCCTCCAGTACTATAACAATTTTATAATTTTTTTACTCTTTTGTCAATAACATGATATAATAAATATGGTGATTTTGTGAAAATTTTAAATGATAATTTAATAATTGATACAAAAGTTTGTAATAATTTTTTTAGTAGATTTAAAGGGCTTATGTTTAAAAAAAATATAACTATTCCACTTTGTTTTCCTAAATGTGGTAGTATTCATACATTTTTTATGCGTGTTCCAATTGATATTGTTATGACTGATAAAGATTTTAATATTTTATATATTTATAAAAATCTTAAACCATGGCATATTGTTTTTTTCAAAAAAAATGTTTATTATACTTTTGAATTTCCAACAGGTATATATAAATTTAATATTAATGAAAAAATAAAAGTGAACTGAACCCCAAAAGTTGGACAGTTTAATTATTCAAGGATTGTAACCTAAATTGAACGGGTGACAGTCCTTTTAATTTTACTTTAATTCTATCATAATTATAATAATAAATATAGTCATCTATTGCTTTTATTAAATCGTCTAATGTTTCATATTTATCTTCTTGATCATAAAACATTTCTGTCTTTAAAATACCGAAGAAATTTTCCATCATTCCATTATCCATACTATTTCCTTTTCTAGACATACTTTGTTTTATTCCTTGATTTTTTAATCTTTGCTGATAAGATTGATGTTGATATTGCCATCCTTGGTCCGAATGAAATATTAATCCTTCCAGATTATCATTCTTATCAAATGCTTTATTAAGCATATCGTTTATTTGCTCTAAGTTTGGTGATTTTGAAATGTTATGAGAAATAACCTCACTATTGTATCCATCAAGTATTGGTGATAAATAACATTTTTCTCCTCTTAAATTAAATTCTGTTATATCGGTATACCATTTTTGGTTTGGGCTTTCAGCATTAAAATCTCTTTCAATTAAATTATCCGCTATTTTACCAACCGTTCCCTTATATGATGAATATTTTCTTTTATTTCTTTTTAATGGTTTTAATCCTAACTTAACCATTAATCTATATACTTTCTTATGATTAACATTATATCCTTGATTCTTTAGTTCTAATGTTATTCTTCGATATCCATACCTTTCTTTGTGATAGAAAAATATTTCTTTTATTTTTTCTATTATTTCTTTATTTTTGTCATCTTTATCTATTTTGGATAAAGTATAGTAATATACTGATTTAGCTATCCCTGATACTTTTAGAAGAATCTTTAAAGGATATGTAAGCCGAAGTTCACTTACAACAGTTACTTTTTCTTCTGTTGTCGATTCTTCCTTGCTTGAACAACGGCTCTCAATTTTTTTGAGTATTCTAGCTCTGCCTTTAAATATAAATTTTCTTCTTCTAATCTTTTTATTGTTTCATCTTTTGTTTCTTTCTCTTTTTTCTTGGTTACTTTCATAGTTGGACTTCGCCCTCGCTTTCTCTCAACTATATTATAACCATTTTCTTTGTATTTTTTAATCCAATTTACTAACATTCCAGCACTTGGTAAACCAATATCCAATGAAACTGCCCAAATAGCCTCTTTATTAATCAAAACTCTATCTATTGCATCTTGTTTCATATATTTAGGATAATATTTATTTTTTTGTGTTCTTAAAATGTCTATACCATGTTTATCAATTAAGCAACATAAGTATTGTACACCGTGAGTTGTTATATTATATTTTTTTGAAAGTGTTTTTCTTGATAGGCCTAATTTTCTATCATTATATAAATTTATTTTATCTTCATAACTTAATTTACTCATATAAAAACCTCATTTCTTATGTCCAAGAAACGGGGTTCATATCAAAGTTGTTTGACTTTTTTTTTATACTATTATTCCTCCACCAAGCACTATATCATCGATATAAAATACTGCAGATTGTCCACTTGTAACACCTTTTTGTGGTTCTAAAAATTCTACGTTTATTAAATCATTATCCATAGATATTATAGCGGCGTGCTCCAAACTTTTATATCTAGTTTTAACGCTTACTTTAATTGGTTCTTTTATTTCATCTATAAGGAGTAAATTATAATTTTTAACTTTAAAATTCTTTACATATAAATCCTTCTCTTCACCTACTATAAGTTCATTTTTTTCTTTATTGAATCCTATTACATAAAGTGGCGTTTCATGTGAAATTCCAATTCCTTTTCTCTGACCAACGGTGTATTTATAAAGTCCTTTGTGTTTACCTATTATTTCACCTTTAAATATAACATTACCTTCTTTTAATTTTATATCGCTATTTTTTTCTAAAAATTGTTTGTAATCTCCATCTGGTATAAAGCAAATATCTTGACTGTCTGGTTTATCTGCTACTAAAAGATTATTTTCAAAAGCTATTTTTCTTATTTTCTCTTTTGAATCAAAATCTTCAAGTGGAAACAAAATATATTGAAGCATATTTTTAGGAATAGTATATAATACATAACTTTGATCTTTTGCTATATTTTTTGATTTTTTCAATACATATTTTTTATATTTATCGCTATATTCTATTTTTGCATAATGACCTGTAGCAATATAATCAATACCTAATTGTTTAGCTTTTTCATACATTATACCAAATTTTAAATGTTTATTACATTGAATACATGGATTAGGAGTTCTTGATTTCTTATATTCTTCTATAAAATTTTTTATAACACAATTTTTAAATTGTTCTTCAAAATCTAATATATAGTGTGGTATACCTATTTTATCACATACTTTTTTAGCATCGGTACTATTTACATCATCCCATAATTTCATAGTAGCACCATATACATCAAAACCTTGGTTTTTTAATATTATCGCACTTACACTACTATCTACACCGCCACTCATACCTACTAGTACTTTTTTCATATTTTCACTTCCAAATTTATTATATTAATAAAGTTTATAAATGTCAATTAGCATATACTATAATGGTGATTTGTGTATGGAAAAAATTATATATATTTTATTATTAATTATATTAGAACATGATTTTTATAAAGATGTTAATACTTTATATTACCCTACATCATACGATTATATAGTTAATAAAAATAATAAGTTAACTAGTGATTTTATTCCTAATGATTTAGAAATAGTAGATGATACTTTTTCACTTGAAGGTAGAATGCTTAGAAAAAAAGCAAAAGATGCTTTTTTAGATATGGCTAAACAAGCTAAAAAAGAAGGATATAATATTATATTAGTTTCTGCATTTAGAACTTATGAATATCAAGAAGAATTGTATAATAATTATAAATTAGAAAAAGGAAGGAATTATGCTGATATGTGCAGTGCAAGAGCAGGACATTCGGAACACCAAACTGGTCTTGCTATTGATGTATCAGACAATTCCCTAGATTATGATAATTTTGAAAGTACAAAAGAATTTAACTGGATGATTAATAATGCTTATAAATATGGTTTTATTTTGAGATATCCTAAAGGTAAATTCCATATTACAGGATTTAAATATGAACCTTGGCATTTTAGATATGTGGGAGATATAGCAAAAGATATATATGAAAGTAGACTTACTTTAGAAGAATTTTTTAGTTAGTTATTAGAGATTTTGGAATTGTTATAACAGGTCTTATTCCATGATCATAAGTTGAAGCATGTCTAAATAAATTTCCACCGTAATCAATTGTCCAAACATTTTCTTTGCTTCCATATACAGGTGTTAATGTCCAATATCCCACTACAGTATTATCAGTTGCATCATTTAAACAACCAAATGTTTGCTTACAATTTGTATTTGTTCTATCATGTAACCATGCATACTTACAATTATCATCAGCAATGCATTTAGCAGAAAAATTTTGAGTTAAAGTTTCAAAAACTAGTATAGCTGTATCAGCATTAGTTTTATAGTCAAATCCTGCAGTATTACTTGGGTCAACTATTTTTAAAATATCATCAACGGTAATTATTTTTGCACTAACTAACCACCCATTTGTATCTTCCTTTAATTTCTCCGTTATTTCACTACTATCAGTATTATCTCCTTTTGAATTCCATACTGTCAGAGCTGTTGTATTGTGGTCTAATATAGCTGTATATGTACTACTTGTTTCTTCGTATGCATACCATTTCATGCACCCTGTCTTTATTCCTGTATCACTATTTATGTTACTACTTGTACATTTTTCTGTTAAGTTACTTGGATTTAAATATATTATTGCTTTTACTCCCACATGTTGTTTAGATGGTATTGTACTTTCTTTTGTTACTCCACTTGCTATTGTTACTGTTTGTTCTTCTCCTACATTTTCTAAAGCATCTCTTACATTTATTGTATGATTCCCCATTGCTGTAAACTTACATACATTTGATGTTTGCCATGTTCCATCGCAACTATATGCTGTTGCATGTAATCCACTTTTATCATCTGTAGCTGTTATTGTTACATTTCCCATATTTATTTCTTTTGTATAGGTTGGTCCTAAAGTATCTATATTATTTATTGCTATTGGTTTTGATAATATTGTCTCTTCTCCATCTACTATTACTGCAGTAAGTATTCCGTTTTTTGCTGATATTGTTGTCGTTACTTTATCTCCATCTATACTTACATCTGCTTCTACAAATTCTCCACTATCCCAACTATATTTATATGTAACATTATCA
>CANQIV010000061.1 GCA_947624135.1 uncultured Bacilli bacterium
GCCTGCGTATGATTTTTGACGATACCCATTTTAACATAGGGAATTTACCGTGTAAATCGCAAAGCTGTGCCAGTTTGAGAAAGTTTTGCGCCAATGTAGTGCCAGGGATTAATTGAAATAGCAGATATGAGAAAAATGTTGAAAGAAACAATGCAAGATAAGAATTGGAACACTTAAAGTATGTTTTGTTGAAAAAGTTAATACAAACTCATATTTTGGTGAATCATGGTTAAATTGACGACTAATAAGGTGAGATTTACAATAACAAAGAGGTGAATTAAAATGAACCAATCGATAAAAATGCTAGGAGATGTTGTTCGCAAAAGAAGAAAAGATAGAAACTTATCTCAAGAGGCATTGGCAGAAAAAATCGGAGTTTGCAAAAGAACAATTATTGATATTGAAAAAAATACTAGTAATCCTAAATTTGAAATATTATGTATGTTGGTGCGGGAACTTGATTTACCGTTGTATCAAGTTTTTTATCCCGAAATAGAAGAAAATATAGAATTAAGAACAATGCTTATACAAGAATTGAGTAGTTGTTCGGAACATGAAATGAGAATCATTTTATCCGTTGTCAAAAATTTGCGCGACACCTTGAAAAAGGAAGAATTACAAGAAACATTATAGTTGTGAGGATTATAATTGTATATCAGATTTAAGTTGGAGGAGAAAATGATATATAAACTACCAGAAATCATTAGTAAAGAGACAATTTTTAGCCAAATATTACCAGATATAACAAATCAATATAAGAAATTAAAAAATAATGAAAGTATTAATATTTCACTTGTTCAAACTGAAAGAATTAATTCCAATGCAATACCTCTATTTATAGGTATGCTAAATCTTCTACAGGATAAAAATGGTACACCTGTTTTTTTGGAATTAACCTACAAACCTAGACTGCATGCATTTTTGGATACAATTGGTTTCTTTAGTCAACTGTATAATTATAAAATAATTGATTATGACAAGGATTATGTGGGTGATCTTTCTGAGTATTCATACAATAAAGGAAATAAAATTTTATTAAATGCTCCTATAAAAGATTATGAAAACAAATCTGAACAAGAAAAACAAGAGATTAGAGATTGTTTGGCAGATCAAAAACGGAGAGAATTAGCAAGTTCATATATATTTCAGAGAATGAATAATGACCAGTTGTGGGACGTAACGCTTAATACTAGTGTAGAACTTATTGTCAATGCAATTATATATAGTGGGTCGCTAAGTTATACTTATATGCAATCAGGAATTGTATTTTCTAAGGACAAGAAGGGCTATCTTTTGTCAGTTGTAGATGTAGGCAAAGGATTTTATGAATCACTAAGTGAAAAAATAATGAATGGTGAAAATTATACACAGGCAGAAAGAGACTATTTTTATCAATATGCCCTTGATATAGGAATCAATGTAAGGGAAGAACTAAATTTTTTGTCGATTATGGAGGCATTATATTATTCTGAGAAAAGATCTAGGGCAGCGGATTTGTTTGAATTAAAGAAATTGTTGGCAGTATCAGATGCTAATTTTCGTATACATCAAAAAAATAGGGAAGTTGTTTTTACTCATACCAATTGTTTTAAATGTACAAATAGAAGTATATTATGTTGTGTAAAATGTATTTGGGAAAGAAGAAATTTAAAAGCACCATCTATTAGAACTTATCCTGTGGCGATGGCAGGGGTCCATATAGAAGTGGAATTTATACAGGAGAAATAAAATGTTCGAAATAATAAACGATGATCAAAAGCAAATTATTATCTCTTTACATTTAGAAGAAATTTATACGGAAATGTGTTTGAAAACTCATCTCAGGGATGAAGCAAGAGTCTTCAGCAAAGAAACGTTATCAAAAAAATGTATAGATAATATTGTACAATTAACATTTGAAGAAAAGAAATATTCCGATTATGAATGCTTTATTGACTTTTCGCATATAAAATATATAGCACCAAATTCTGGGGACAAGTTATTGGAATGGATTCAAAATTTACCCAATGCAAGCATAATCCATGGTGAGGAATGTCAATTATTAAAAGAAAATAAAATGTGTGTTGCATATAAAGATGGAATGCATGATTATAGAGAAATGTTTAATGACTATGGGAAAAAATATATTGCAAAAAATTGTTGTGATCCTAAGGGGTATGAAACACAGATAGGCATATGTTTGGGTGTTTATGTTGATATAAAAAAGATTATCAATGATTCAATAGAAATGTTAAGATGGTGTTATATTATTGCATATGATTTGGATAAATATTTTTTATCGGTTAATGAAGATAAGAAAAATTTGTTTTTTTGTCATACTCTGAATGGTGCTTATATTGCAGGAATCCTTTCACAGTTATTAGGTTATGACTTAGTATATGTAGACCATCTGGGTCCCTATAATAAATTGAATAAAGTAGATTTTTATAAGGGAAAATCAAGAACAGAAGAATTTATTGTTGTTGCGGATTTGGTTTGTTTGGGAAACGAATTTTTGCGTGCAAAAAACATTGTTGAATATTTAGGTGGAACAGTAAAAGGATGTGTGGGTATTATACAAATGAATGATTCAATTCCTGCTTTTTTATCACCGGATCAGGTTAATGTGTTTGCACTCAAATATACTCCTAAAAGTGCTCGTGAGGAATTGGGATATTCTGTTCGGACAGATTTTTGTTCTGCTCAATGTGAGCATTGCAAGAAGGGAGGAACGATAAATAATGGCATATCGTAAAATAGTCCATATATCAGACTTGCATTTTAGTGAGAAAGAAAATGAAAAGTCAGTACTTCAAAAAGATAAATATGTAAATGACTTTATTGATTCGTTAAAAGGTATTGATTCTCTCGATACATTAATTATTAGTGGTGATATTGTTAATAAGGGAGGTTCGCAAGGAGCATATAGGTTAGTAGATTCTTTTTTGCAAAAAATACGTGATGAATTAGGTATTAAAAATATTTTATGTGTTCCAGGAAATCACGATGTAAACCGTAATTTGTTGCTGGGTATTAGTGGGGACGAAACTGTTGATACTGAAAGACTTTGGGAACAATACGATGTAAAGCTAAAGTATTATTGGGAGTTTGATGAGAGAAATGATTTTGGCTCATATCAAAAATCCGGATTGGTTTCCTATAAGGTTTTACATAATCCAAACATGGTTCTTTTGGGAATAGACAGTACAGATCGTATTGGCACAAGCGATCATTGTGGTTTTATTAATATAGAAAATTTAGCACAGGCATTTAATGATGTGTTAGGAGAGGAAGGAGGGAATTATAAAGACTATATTAAAATTGCTGTATTACACCATAGACCGATTATATATGAAAGTGCATCTCAACGAGTTACAGAAAATAATGGTTCAGATATTGGGCAATATGGAACCTGCGATTCGGAAAACTGGGAAAAAACTAAAAAAATACTCCTGGCATATGATGTGCATTATGTTTTGACGGGACATGTACACGGAACACAAAGTGGGCAAATCAGATCATTTGATGTGCCCAATGACGAAATTAATTATAGCACAGTTGGGAGTATTGGAGTTGATTTTAGTAGAGAAATTAAGGAACGATTAGTTTTAAGTGGCGATAAAGAGCTTGTGGACAGATTTGAAGAATTAGTATGCTATGAATCGCTTAATGGAAATCATAATTCATATAATATTTGGACATTTTACGAAAGTGGCTTAGTGCAAGAAGAGCAATACAAATATATAGTTGATGAGGGGAAAAGGCATTGGTGCCGCTGGAAAACGAAAACATTTGAAGATAAGGAAAATGAACATATAGATAAAGAAGTGTTTGCTACAGGAGTGCAGACAGCTTCTAGCATTATAGAAGAAGTAGAAGATTATGAAGAAAAAATATTAACATGCATACGTGAGCATGAATTGTTTAAGACAGGTCATTATCATTGGAAAAGTACACCCAGATTAAGTTGGATTGATACTTCATATTTTTTTCAACATAAGGAAATGATGTTTACTATTGCAAGAGGAATAAATGGGATTTTTGAAAAAGAGGAAGCACTTAAAAATGCAAGTGGTATTATTGGATTAGGGATAAAAGGTGCAATTTTATTATCATATGTTCGCTTTCTTTTTCCAAATAAGAAATGCTCATATCTGCCGGAAAACCCGAAGGAGTATAATGATTATGAAAAGGCATTATTTGAAGGAAGTGAAAACATAAACCCCGTTGTTATGTTAACAGATGTGGTCCATTCGGGTAGTGTTGTAAAAAGTGTTGCTAATATGTTTTATGAAAAAAAGAAGATGTATTTTAAGGTTATTGTTGTTGCTATTATTGATGCCACACCTAATGGAATTATAGCTAAAGAGAAAAGAAAATATGAAGTAGATTTGTTCTCTCTTGCCAGACTGAAAGTAATAGATTGTCATGGCGGAGGTGAAAACTGTGATATTTATATAAAAAAATTAGCAAATGTTATTGAATATAAGGAGGATTAAAATGAGAATTATTGAGCCGTACTTTGAATTTATGGAAGAAATTAAGGGGGATGAAATTCTTAAACGGATTGAAAAGATAGGAAGAGTATGTTATAAATCTGAGGATAGAATCACGGAAGATTCTGCAAAAAAATTTGTGGCAAACATTTTAAAAAGAGGTCATGAATCTGTAATTGAACATGAAAAAGTTTCTGTAAAAATCATTTGTGACCGAGGTGTAACACATGAAATTGTAAGGCATAGAATTGCAAGTTACAGCCAAGAAAGTACTAGATATTGTAATTATAGCAATGAAAAATTTGGGAAAGAACTAACAATTATCAAGCCCCTTTTTTGGAAAGAAGATGGTGTTGAATATAACTTATGGATAAATACAATGCAAACTATTGAAAACACATATAATAAATTGATTGATTTAGGTGCAGAACCACAACAAGCAAGAAGTATTCTTCCTAACAGCTTAAAAACGGAAATTGTTGTTACTATGAATTTGAGAGAATGGAGACATTTCTTTAAATTACGTACGGCGAAAAATGCACATCCACAAATGAGAGAAATATCTTGCGCCTTATTAGATGCATTTAAGCAAGAAATACCTGTTATATTTGATGATATAGAATTCTAATATTACAAAAGGTATGCATGGACTTATTATAGAAATGAACTAATTTATATAGGTTAGGGTGTTCTCAAAAAATTTGGAGCACCCTAACTACTATAATATATTTATGGTTAATACCCTTTTGCAGCGAGTAGGGACTTTTTAAATATTCTGCTTGATAATCCTTGAAATCAACCCCACCGCCACATTCCGTTCCGCATCAATCCGCGTCACCACGAAGCTGACTTCATCCTTCTTTCCGGGCATCCGGCTGTCATAGCAGCTGTGGGCAATAGCGTTGACGCCGATGTGGAGCCGGACGAATACGGT
>CANQIV010000062.1 GCA_947624135.1 uncultured Bacilli bacterium
GTGAGACAGTTCGGTCCCTATCCGTCGTGGGCGTAGGAAAATTGAGGAGAGCTGTTCCTAGTACGAGAGGACCGGAACGGACATACCTCTGGTGTATCTGTTGTCACGCCAGTGGCAGTGCAGAGTAGCTATGTATGGAATGGATAACCGCTGAAAGCATCTAAGCGGGAAGCCAACTTCAAGATGAGTTTTCCCATTCTTTAAGAAGTAAGATCCCTTGAAGACTACAAGGTTGATAGGCTGGAGATGGAAGCGTAGCGATACGTTGAGTTGACCAGTACTAATAGATCGAGGATTTAATCCTATATTATTTATTTCTTAATTTGATAGATTACACATTATCATGTTTTCAGAGAATTATTTCTCTATATATTTATTGGTGACGATAGCAAAGAGGATACACCTGTTCCCATTCCGAACACAGAAGTTAAGCTCTTTTACGGCGAAAATAGTGTTACAGCGAAGATAGCAAGTTGCCAATTTTTTTTTGCTTTAAAAAAACTAAATCGAAAAATTTAGTTCTTTTTTATGTTTATATTATTGTTTGTCTTAAACTATTAGAATAATATAGCACTCTATAAATTTCAATATATGAAAAATTCCATTATCCAATTAGGATAATGGAATTATTTTTTACCATCTATCACAAGTTAAATTAAATTTATTACATAGCTCTTCTGTTAATAGAGTTGGATTATCAGGGCCAGTACCACAAGCACCTATAACAAAATAACTATCTTTGAAAATATCACCAAATATATCTTGGGCTTTATATAAATCATCTTTTAATGTTTTGAAAGTATTTTCATCAACAATTTTAATCTCATTATAGGAATATTTAATTTTATGTTCATTAAATGAATATGAAAAATTTGCTATTCCTGGAGTCTTTTTATTAATTAAAGTTTTTAATTTATTATCAGTAATATTTTCTTTAGTTGTATCATATTCAATTTGGTCTTGTTTAGAATAGTATATATTAGAATCTAATCCGTATGAGCCATCATCTAAATATAGTGATTTTGAATCAACATATTCAGGAAATATTTCCTCTAAATTAGTTGGGTAATAAATCCAACCACATGCAGTTCCTGGATAATATATTTCAATCATAATATTTTCATTTAAATTAATTTTTGAAAGTGTTGAAGTAATCTTTGGTTCATTTTCCACTGGTGTTTCACTTTGACTATTATCATTATTACCGTTATTGTTATTGTTACTTGGTTTATTATTATCAGGTTGAGTGTTGTCTTGATTATTACTATTTGTATCATCTTTTTCCCATTTAGCTTTTAAGGTAATATCTTTTATTATTTCTGTATTAAAATCAAATTTATTTCCATCTAGTTGCCATTCAACAAATTTGTATCCATCTTTAGTAGGTTTAGCAGGCTCTTTAATTTTTTCATTTAGCTCTATTGTTTGGTTTTCTATTTCCGTACCACCATCACTATCAAATTTTATAGTATATGTTTCCTTTTCAATATCATTTTCTTTTTCCAATATTTTTTCTTCGTCAATGTGTTCTTCAAAATTAATATATATTTCAAATTCATCTTCATATTTTGAATTATCCTTTAAATATTCGAATATTTTATCTCTATCTAAATTATTACTATCACTAGTTATTTCTAGACTTTTAAATCCAATTTTGTTATCTCTAGCAGTATCACATAACATTAGAAGAACATCTTCAATTGTTTTTCCATTGAAATTTAAATTATCATAGATGTCTTTTGCATCATCGTTAAGTAATTCATAACCTATGACCTCCGTACCAACACCACCGCATATTGTATCTTTACCTTTTTCATTTTTGCATAGATTATATTCTTCTTTAAATGTTAATTTAACAAGAGGATTAATTTTTACAAACATAGTGTGCGTTTCTTCTTTGCTAGTAGGTGTATCTTCTTTTTTATTTACATTTAAAACAATACAAATGATTATAATTGCTAATACTATAATTACACCACCAATTATAGCAAGCATCTTTTTATTTTTTAACATATTTTTCATAAATCACACCTTCCTATATAATATGAAAAAATAAAAATGGAACACGATATTACTTGTGTTCCGACTTATATTGTCAGTTATATTATAGCAACCGACAATTTACAATGTCGTACTAAGTAACTCCTTACCGACAATAAAATTATAACATAATATTGAAAAAAATGTAATGTAATCCTCTATATTTATTATAGAGGTGTTAATATTAGATTAAATAAACCATCTAAAAAGAAAAGAAATGGTATATCAACTACTTATTTATAGAATATTATTTCAATTTAAATTTAATATAAATTATTTTTTTATATTGAAATAATATTTTTATTAATATATAATAATAATGGTGGTTAAAAATGGAATATAAGATTACAACACATAGTGAATTTGAAACAATAGAACTTGCACAAAATTTTGAATCTGAAAAATTTGAGAACATGATAATTTGCTTAGATGGAGATTTAGGTAGTGGGAAAACTGTTTTTACAAAAGGGATTGCTAATGGCCTTGGAATAGATGAAAATATTACTTCTCCTACTTTTACCATTATAAAAGAATATTTAACTGGGGAAATGCCATTATATCACATGGATGTTTATAGATTAGATGGTAATGTAGAAGATATTGGAATAGAAGAATATTATACTAAAGGTGGAATTGTAGTAATTGAATGGGCAAAGACTATTAAAAATTACTTGCCAGAAGAAAGATTAGAAATTACTTTTAAGGTAGTAGATGAAAATAAAAGACTATTAATTATAAAACCATACGGAAAAAAATATGAAGAACTATGTGAGGCAGTTTTATGAAAAATTTATTAATTGATACAACTACATCAAATATAACTGTATCAATATTAGATAACTTAAATATTTTAAGTCAATATCACGAATATATAAATTTAGATATAGCTTCAAAAATAATAACAATTATAGATAATTGTTTAACTAATAGTAATTTGAAAATGCAGGATATTGATAATATATATGTTGTTAATGGTCCAGGATCATTTACAGGTATAAGAATAGGAGTTACTATTGGAAAAGTTATAGCATGGAGTTTAAATAAAAAAATAATACCAATATCATCTTTAGAGTTGATGTCAACAACACAAACAAATAAAAAGTACATTATTCCTATGATAGATGCTAGAAGAGGGAATGTATTTGGTGCGATTTATGATACAAATTTAAATTGTATAAAAGATGATTCGTTAATTTCTCTAGATGAATTATTAAGCAATAAAGATTCAAACTATGAATTGGTATCATACGATAATTTAGATATTAATGTTGTAAAGCCTAAAATTAATGTATCAAAAATAATAGAAAAACATATAAATGACGAAGGTATTAATCCACATAAACTAAAACCTAATTATTTAAAATTAACCGAAGCAGAGGAAAATAAATTAAAAAATGATTAGAAAATTTGAAAATAAAGATTTAAATAGAATCAATGAATTACTTAAATCTTTTAATTATGAGTTAAAACCTAGCCCCTTTTTACATGTTATTATCTATGAAGAAGAAAGTATAAAAGCGGTACTTGTTTATCAATTAATATATGATAGAATTGAAATTGATTATATAATAGTAGATAAAATGTATAGAAAAAATGGAATAGGTAGTGAATTATTAGATTATTTGATAAAAAATAATAATGTTAAAAATATTACTTTAGAAGTTAATGAAAATAATATAGCAGCTATTAATTTATACTTAAAATATGGATTTAAAGTAGTTGCAACCAGAAAAAATTATTATAAGGATGAAGATGGGTTATTAATGTTAAAAAAGTTAGGTGATTAAATGGAAGATATATATATATTAGGTATAGAAAGTAGTTGTGATGAAACAAGTGTATCCATTGTAAAAAATGGATATGAAGAAATAGCAACCGTAGTTTTATCACAAATGGATACACATGCAAATTATGGTGGCGTTGTACCAGAAATAGCTAGTCGTATGCATGTTGAAAATATTACAATAGTCATAGAAGAAACCTTAAAAAAAGCAAATATGAATATGTCGGACATAACTGCAATAGCAGTAACATATGGGCCAGGACTTATTGGGTGCTTACTTATAGGTGTTGAAACAGCTGTAACACTTTCTTACATTTATAAAAAGCCCCTTATTCCAGTTCATCATATAGCTGGACATATATATGCTAATAATTTAGTATCTAAAATGCAATTTCCTTTAATTTCTCTTGTAGTATCTGGTGGACACACAGAATTAATATATATGAAAGAAGATTATTCTTTTGAAAAAATAGGTGGTACATTAGATGACGCAGTTGGAGAATGTTACGATAAAGTTGCTAGAGTTTTAGGGCTACCATATCCTGGGGGTCCAAATATAGATAAATTAGCGCACACAGGTAATGATACATATGATTTACCTATCCCACTAAACGATAATACATATAATTTTAGTTTTAGTGGAATAAAAAGTGCGGTTATCAATTTGGTACACAATGAAGAGCAAAGAGGTAATAAAATTAGAAAATCAGATGTAGCTTGTTCTTTTCAAAATAGAGCAATAGAAAGTTTAACAAAAAAAACTATGAGAGCCTTAAAAGAATATAATGTAAAAAATTTAATTATAGCAGGTGGAGTTTCAGCAAACTCAGAATTAAGAAACAAATTTATTGAACTTAGTGAAAAAAATGGTATAAACTTAACAATACCGAATATAAAATATTGTACAGATAATGCTGCTATGATAGCGGCTGCAGGTTACTTTGCATATAAAAAAGGAATAAGAGCTGATTATAATTTAAAAGCTCAAGCAAATGTAGATTTATTTTAAATAAATTAACATTAAACATAATTTTTTACTTTAAATATAT
>CANQIV010000063.1 GCA_947624135.1 uncultured Bacilli bacterium
TAATAAATACATTAAAAAATAACAGCTATGAAGAAGGCGTTAATGAAGGAATGGAAAAAGGATTTGCTAAAGGTGTTAGTGAAGGAATCAATCAAGGTATAGAACAAGGTATTAATCAAGGATTTAATGAAGGAATTATCACAACAGCGAAGAATATGCTAAAAGAAGGTTTAACAATTGAATTTGTATCAAAAGTGACTGGATTAAGCATAGAAGAAATAGAAAATTTATAGTATTAGTAAAGTTAAAAATAATATATACAATTATTTAGTGCTATAAAAAATAAGAAAGTAATATGTTAGCACGAATTTTACATTGAAATATTGACAAATCGTAAAATAAATTTAACACTTAAATTAATAATTATTTTAAAGTAAAAAGATTGCATTTTGTAATCTTTTTACTTGTATTATAAAAAATAATCAAAAAATATTTGATTTTAACATATAATTGATATATAATGTAATTAGAATAGTTAGAGGAAGGATGATAAAATGGGACTAATTAAAGCTGCTATAGGCGCAGCATCAAGTACATTAGCAGATCAATGGTTAGAATATATATATTGTGACCGTATGCCTGATGATGTTTTAATGAGAAGAGGAATTGCTAAAACAGGTGGTTCAAATACAAAGGGTACTGAAAATATTATTACCAATGGTAGTAAAATAATAGTAGGAGAGGATCAATTCTTAATAGTAGTATCTGATGGTAAAATAGTAGATTTTACTGCTGAAGCTGGAAGATACACTTTTGATCAAGGGACAGAACCTTCTATGTTTTACGGAGGATTTGGAAAGGGTTTAATTGATTCATTTAAAAAATTTGGTGAAAGATTTACAACAGGTGGTATAGCAAGTCATGATCAAAGAGCATATTTTGTAAATACTCGTTATATAAAAGGAAATAAGTTCGGAACAGGTAGGCCAATACCTTTTAGAGATAGTGAATTTGGAATGACAGTAGATATCAGATGTTATGGTGAATATGTAATGCAAGTTACAGATCCACTTGCTTTTTATCACACATATGGTGGTAATGTTGAAGGCGATTACGTTATTGATGATGATTTCAAAAATACATTTTTAGCAGATTTTTTACAAGCTTTACAACCTGCTTTAGCTAAAGTAGCTTTGCAAAAAATATCTTATGATATGTTGCCAGGTGCGGTTGATGAAATAAGCACAGCTGTAAAGGAATGCTTAGATTCAAAATGGGGTTCTCAAGGTATAAATGTAATTCGTGTATCAATTGCAAGTGCAACACCAACAGAAGAATCTGCAAGTATAATTAAATCCGCACAAGGTGATAGATTATATGCTATGAATCCTGCAATGCAAGGTGCAAGAGCGAATGCTGCTGCTAGTGAAGCTATAAAAACTGCTGCTGGGAATGAAGCAGGAGCTATGACAGGATTTATGGGAATGGGTATGTTAAATCAAGGTGGAGCTATGTTTGGCGCAAATATATCAAGTCAAGCAACTGCTGGAGTTGGTATGGATTCTATGAATGTTGCAGGCGGAGGAGTTGTTCTTCCAACACCACAATCAGAACCAGTAGAAGAAAAACCTGCAGAAACAACTGAAGAGGTTATATGTCCAAATTGTGGAGCTCCTATCTTAAATAAATTTTGTACAGAGTGTGGAACACCAAGACCTGAAAAAGTAGAAGAAGAACAACCACAAGATAAATTTTGCCCAAACTGTGGAAATAAAATAGATGAAAATGATAAATTTTGTCCATCATGTGGAAATCAATTATAATTTAAGACTGACATCAGTCTTTTTTTATATATTTTTTTAAATTGATTGATTAGAATTAAATATTATGATAAAATTATAATAGATTGAGGTGTGATATGGAAATATATGTACCAGATATATATGAAAAAGATATATACAATATAAAATATGATATATTGCAAAGTAGAGGAATTAAATATTTAATATTTGATTTAGACAATACTTTGGTTACTATAAAAGAGAATCTTCCAAGCGAAGAAACTAAAGAATTATTTAAAAACTTAAAAAAAATGGGATTTAAGCTGTTTCTCGTTTCCAATAGTTTTAAAACTAGAGTTAAACCATTTCACGATGAATTAAATGTAAGTTATATATATAGTGCAAAAAAACCTCATATAAATAAAATAAACGAATTAATATTGGAAAATAAAATTGGATTAGACGAAGTAGCTATGATAGGTGATTCTATGATAGATGACATATCGTGCGGTAATACAATCGGTATAACTACAATATTAGTAGATCAAATTAATAAATTAGAATTTCCTTATGCAAGACTTAAACGAATTAAAGAACATAGAATACAAAAAAAATTAAGAAATAGAGATTTATTTACAAAAGGTAGATATTATGTTTAAATGTTTAGGTTGTGGAGTTGAGCTTCAAAGCGAAGATGAAAAAAAATTAGGATTTACCAATAATATAAATAACGAATTATGTGAAAGATGTTTCAGAATAAGAAATTACAATGATTATAAATTAGTAATTAAAGATAATAGTGAATATATAAATATATTAAAAAATATAAATTCTAATGATTTAGCAATATTAGTTGTTGACTTATTCAACATAAAAAAAATAGAAAATATCTCAAAATATATAAAAAATAAAATATTACTTGTTTTAACAAAAAGAGATTTATTACCTAAATCTTGCTATGATGAAAATTTATTAAAATATTTTGATGATTATAATCTTAATATAATAGATAAAATAATAATAAGTAGTAAAAAAAATTATAATTTTGATTTATTGTTTGATAAAATAAATAAACATAAAACAAGTAATAAAGTTTATGTGATAGGTTTTACTAATTCAGGTAAAAGTACTATGATAAATAAAATAATATATAATTATTCAGATAATAATACTCAAATTAC
Source organism: uncultured Bacilli bacterium (assembly GCA_947624135.1). GTDB lineage: Bacteria > Bacillota_I > Bacilli_A > RF39 > UBA660 > UMGS1613. The sequence continues at coordinate 2,903 of CANQIV010000063.1, forward strand.
TACAAGTAATTTACCATCTACAACAATAGATTCTATAAATGTAAAAATAAATGATGAATTAACAATTATAGATACACCAGGTTTACTTGATAAGGGAGATATTATAAATTATATAGATAATGCTACATTAAAAAAAGTAATACCAAATAATGAAATAAAACCAATTACATATCAAGTAAAAAATAAGCAAATAATTTCTATTGATGAACTATGTCAAATTAGTTTAAGTAATAATAATATTACAATATATGCATCGAATAATTTAAAGATAAATAGGTATTATAATAAACAACAAAATAGTAATTTAATAAAAAAAGAATTTATAGTAAATGAAGATGAAGATATAGTAATATCTGGATTATGTTTTATTAAATTTACAAAAAAAGAAAAAGTAGAAATATATACATTAGATAGTGTAGAAGTATATAAAAGAAAGAGTTTAATATAGGTGATAATATGAAGAATAATAAAAATTTAATATTTGTTTTGGTCGTTTTAGTTTTAGCTATTGTTATAATATTTTTATTCCCTAAAATTAATAAATTAATTGTAGAAAAAAGTATGCCTAAAATAGATAAAACAGAAGAAAAAGAAAAAGATGAAAAAAGAACAATAGATGAAGATATAATAGAGACAATCCACTATCCTTTAATGAGAACAAGCATATATAACGCAAATACATATTATAGTTTAAATACATTTAAATTAAGTGATATGTCTAATACTGATATATTATTAAATGGATTTTTAAGTATAGAAAATGTAATGATAAAATCAAATGGTAGAAGAGGTACTTGTACAACACAATCAGCAGAGTTTGATACAAAATGGATAGATTTTAGAATAAAAAATATATTAGGTAAACAAATAGAATATACTTTTGAGGACTTTTATGTACCTGAAGATTTAAATAATAATTATAGAGGATCATGGACATATAATAGTGCGACTAGTAGATTTATATATAATGGACTTTGTAGTTCACTTGCAACTAATACAAAGTATTATGATTTAACAAAATTAGTAAAATTAGATTATGTAAATGATGAAAGTAATGATATAAGTGCAGTTTACTATGTTGGATTTGCTAGGGTAGAAGGAAATAATTATGCTATATATAGTGATACTAATATGACTAATTTGGTAACTAGTGGAACGATAGAAAATTTAGATAATTTAAATGAAACTTTTGAAAAATTAGATGACAATACATTAAAGAAATTTGGAAAATATGAATATCTATTTAAAGATAATTTATGTAGTTATAATGATTACTGTCTATATGAAGGAAGATGGCTAAATGAATAATTATAGTACAGATGGATTTAACGAAAGAACAAATTATATAAAAAATTCAAATGATATTAATAGATTAAAAGAAAATGAATGTACATTTGATAATTCGTTTGCTAAAATGAGAACAGATGAAAGAAAAAATATGGTTGAAACAACAGATAATACTAATGTTGATAATGTAGAGGAAACAAGAGGAAATAAAGATAATTTTATAGTTAGAAATAATAATATGATGAATGCAAATAGTAAAGTAAATTATAATAATCCAGTACAAAATGCATTAAATAGAAATATGTTTAAAAAATTTTAAGTGAATAATTATCACTTATTTTTTTATATACTTGTAAAAATTTAATATAAGTGTTATCATTAATATAGATAGAAGAGTAAAAATAAAACTTCTATTAGAGTGAAAGGAAGTAAATATGAAAGAGTTAAAACAAAGAAATATGAGTAGGGGGGGGGTACTTTACACAAGTAAAGTAAAGGCATTCACCCTAATAGAACTTTTAGCTGTAATAGTAATATTAGCTGTAATTGCTGCAATCGCAACCCCAATAATATTGAATATTATTGGAGATGTAAAATATAAGGC
>CANQIV010000064.1 GCA_947624135.1 uncultured Bacilli bacterium
TGTGTAAAACAGGAGATACAAAACCAGAGGTAGTAGTAAATCCAACAATATCAGTAACACATACACCAGCTAATGCAGGAGCAAGTACAACAAATGGATATTCAAAAGAAGAGGTAGCAAGTGTAACATTCTCAGATGATAATGTTACAAATCCAACATATTATATAAAATCAACATTAGCAGGAACAACAAATGTTAATGTATTAGCTTCATGTACAGAAGAAAATAGTAAACCAAAAACCTGTACAAATGAAAGTACAAATTCTATAAAAGCAAACACTTGGTATAAAGTAAGTGGAGATATAGATATAACATATAGTACACAAACAACATCAAATCAAACAATATATGCAATAACATTTGATGGAACAAATTATAGTGGAGCATCAACAGGAACGACATTAAAAATAGATAGAACAATTCCAACAATATCATTTGTAACAAATGGAAATAGTGCAGCAGCAAAAACAAGAAGTAGTGTAGTAAATATAACAGAAGCACATTCAGGAATAAATGTATTAAAATATAAATGGCTAACAAGTAATACAGGTTCAGCATCAGATGGAACAACATTTAAAACAGGAGGTACAGTAACAACACCAGCAAATTTAAATGGTACATATTATTTATGTGTATATGTAACAGATAAAGTAGGAAACTCTAAAAATTTATGTTCAAATGCATTTAAATTAGACAATACAGCACCAACGATAACATTTGGGACAAATGGAAATAATACTTTTGCAAAAACACAAAGTAGTAAAATAACAGTAACAAATGATAGTTATGGAGCAACACTAAATACAGAAAGCTATAAATATATATGGTCAACAAATAGTGCAGCAACCCCAACAACAAAATTCACATCAGGAACATCATATAGTCAATCAAGTGGAAATGGAAATTATTATTTAAGAGCAACAGCATGTGATAGTTTAAATAACTGTGTAACAAAAACAAGTGCTGTATTTAAATTAGATAATGCAGGACCAACTTTTTCAACAACTGTAAATGGAAATAGTGTAACAATAACCAATGCAAGTGATGTAGGAATAGGATTACATACAACATCAGCATATAGTTGTGATGGAGCATGGCAAAAATCAAATATATGTAATTTTACAACATCAGGAAATCATACAGTAAATGTAAGAGATGCATTAGGAACCGCAGGAACAGCAAAGACAATAACTATATCAGCCGTAAATCCAGTAATAGGAAATTTAATACCAGTAGTATATCAAAATAATAATTGGGTAGTAGCTAATACATCAACACAATGGTATGATTATTCAAACAAACAATGGGCAAATGCAGTATTATTAAGGTCAGGCGTAACTAAAACAGTCGGACAAACAGTAACAGTAACTGGAGATAACCCAGAAGCAATCGCGATGTTTGTATGGATACCAAGATATGAATATAAAATAACTGGTACTTATAATATAGAGGTAAACTTTATATCAAAAGATGTAGTATATGAAAATGCTAATAGTAGTGGATACAGAATACATCCAGCATTTTGGTGGGATAATAATAGCAATGGGGTAAGAGAAACAGGAGAAGAATTATCAGGAATATGGGTAGGAAAATTTGAAACTAGTCATACAACACTATCGTCAGAACCAATAGAAAAATATAATTTAGGGTGTAAGGATAATAACTGTACATATGCAGATGGACTTAGGATACTTCCAAACGTAGCAGCAAAATATAATAATAGGATATCAGAATTTTTCTATGCAGCTCAATCAATGGATAATAGACTAAAAATATCTGGGGATTTGCACATGATGAAAAATAGTGAATGGGGGGCAGCAGCATATTTAACACAAAGTAAATATGGAATAAATAAAGTGGTTGCAATAAATAATCAGACTGATTATTTACCGGTAACGGGTGGAGGAAATTATGTAACAAATATTGCACAATCAACAACAGGAAATATAACAGGAATATATGATATGAGTGGAGGATTATATGAAGCTGTAATGGGCGTGTGTACTACATATACGTCTAATAAAAGAGCTGGATTTGAAAGTTTACCAGAATCAAAATATTATGATAATTATACAAGTGAAACAGAAACAACAGCATGTAATGGAGGAATATGTTATGGACATGCACTTTCAGAAACAGCAGGTTGGTATGGAGATTCTCACCAATTTTGTAGACTTAACCTAAATTGGTTAACTAGGGGGGTTGCTACATTATCAGGTATATTTCATTATGGAGATACAGATGGTGACTATGGTTATAGTGGCTTCCGTATAGTTATATCTCCAACTACATAAGATAAAACTTATGTAGTTTTTTTTGAAAATAAAGTTAAAATAATTTGCTTTTTTCTATATTTGTGTTATAATTGTAAACGTATTTTGAAGGAGTGTATTAAAAATGAAGAAAAAGAATATAGCAATCATCGCTCACGTAGACCATGGTAAAACAACTTTAGTAGATAAATTATTACAAGCAAGTGGAACTTTTAGAGATAATGAAGAGGTTCAAGAAAGAGCACTTGATTCAAATGATATAGAAAGAGAAAGAGGTATTACAATACTTGCTAAAACAACTGCTATCAACTATAAAGATTATAGAATTAACATATTAGATACGCCTGGACACGCTGATTTTGGTGGAGAGGTAGAACGTATTATGAATATGGTTGATGGCGTATTACTTGTTGTGGATGCATATGAAGGAACTATGCCTCAAACAAGATTTGTTCTAAAAAAAGCTCTTGATGCAGGTGTTAAACCAATTGTTGTAGTAAATAAAATAGATAAAGAATCCGCACGACCAAAAGAGGTAATAGATGAGGTAATGGATTTATTTATTGAATTAGGTGCGGATATAGAAGATTTAGAATTCCCAGTTGTATATGTATCTGCAATAAATGGTACATCAAGTTTTTCACCAGATCCTATGGATCAAGAACCAGATATGACTAAAGTACTTGATTTAATTATAGATAATATACCATCTCCAAAAGATGAAGAAGGTTCCTTACAATTTCAACCTGCTCTTTTAGATTATAATGATTTTGTAGGAAGAATAGGTATAGGTCTTGTTAAAAGAGGAAATATAAAAGTAAATCAAATGGTAAGTTGTGTTAGATTAGATGGAAGCATTAAACAATTTAGAATTGCTAAAATATATGGATTTTTAGGACTTAAAAGAATAGAAATAAATGAAGCTTCAGCTGGAGATATAATAGCTATTGCAGGACTTCCTGATATTTCTGTAGGAGAAACAGTGTGTGAAGTAGGTAAGGAGGAAGCACTACCTCTTCTTAGAATAGATGAACCTACATTACAAATGACATTTGGAGTTAATACAAGTCCATTTTGTGGTAGAGAGGGAAAAATAGTAACTGCACGCAAAATAGAAGAAAGATTACTCAAAGAAACTGAAAAAGATGTATCTCTTAAAGTAGAACCAGTTCCTGATAATAGTGAAGCGTTTATAGTATCAGGAAGAGGTGAATTACATTTATCTATATTGATAGAAAATATGAGAAGAGAAGGTTTTGAACTACAAGTATCTAAACCAGCTATAATAAAAAAAGAGATAGATGGTGTAGTATGTGAACCTTTTGAAGATGTACAAATAGATGTACCAGAAGAATATGTAGGAGCTGTAATAGAAGCACTCGGTAATCGTGAAGGTATTATGGAAAATATGACTAATAAAGGATCTCAAGTTAAATTGCATTATACAGTACCGACAAGAGGTTTAATAGGATTTTCAACAGAATTTATGACAATGACAAAGGGATATGGTATATTAAATCATACATATAAAGAATATAGAAAAGAAGCAGGATCTACAGTAGGCTCTCGTAAATGTGGGGTTTTAGTTTCTATGGAAAATGGTAAAGCTACTGCTTATTCTTTAGGTAATTTAGAAGATCGTGGAGTTATGTTTATCGAACCAGGTACAGAGGTATATGAAGGAATGATAGTTGGTGAAAATAACCATGACAATGATTTGGCTGTAAATGTTGTAAAGGGTAAAAATTTAACTAATACAAGATCATCTAGTAAAGACCATACAGTAGTACTTAAAAGACCAAAAGTTATGAGTTTGGAAATTTGCTTAGATTATATTAACGATGATGAACTTGTAGAGGTTACACCAATAAATTATAGAATGAGAAAGAAAATACTTAATACAGAATTAAGAAAAAAACAGGACGCTAAAAAATAGAAGAGTTTTAACAAATTAAGATAAAAAACCAAATGAAAATTACAGTAGATATTAAAAAAGTTGAAAAATAAAAATTTTTTCAATTTTTTTTGATTTTAACAGTTTTTTTAATAAACTAATAAAAATATAA
>CANQIV010000065.1 GCA_947624135.1 uncultured Bacilli bacterium
TAGTTTATCCAAGATTTTCATCTTGGATTTTTGGCATGGTTTTTTTATATATATTTTTGCTTTAATTTCCTATTATATAAAAAAACTACATAAGCAAGCTTATGTAGTTTGAGCCAACACAGCGCGGAACGAATACGTGTACCACGGATCGCCGTAGTAGCGGTGACTCGCGAACACCCCTGCACTAGCACCGTCGCCAATGCAACCTCCACGATTGACCCAAGGTTCCGCAAAATAAACAAAGTAACTATAATCTCCATACCATCCTGCTGTTTCTGAAAGTGAATGTCCATAACATACTTTTCCACCACATGCTTCCGCTGATGTTGTACTTGTGTAACTATCGTAATATTTTGAAGGAATTTGAGATGTAAAACCTGCATAATTTGTTGTTGATGTTGAACCCCATGGTAATTTTAAATCTGGTGTTGTGTTATATGCTGATTCGTAATAAGCCATTACTCTTTCCCATGCTCCTCCACTCATATCATATATTCCTGTTATATTTCCTGTTGTTGATTGATTTACATTTGTTATGTAATCTCCATCACCTGTTAAATATGTACTACTATCATTTATTTCAATTTCCTTATTTATTCCATATTTACTTTGTGCTAAATATGCTACTGCTCCCCATTCACCATTTTTCATTTGGTGTAAATCTCCAGATAATTTTAATCTATTATCCATTGATTGGATTGCATAAAATGAATTTGATATGTTGTTATATCTTAGTGATGATACATTTGGTAGTATTCTAAGTCCATCTGCATTTGCACAATTATTATCACTGCATCCTAAATTGTTTTCTGTTGTTGATGAGGATAATGTTGTATGACTTGTTTCAAACTTTCCTACCCATATTCCATTTAATTCTTCTGTTCCAAATGTAAATGCTGGATGTACTCTATATCCACTACTATTTGCATTTTCATATACTACATCTTTTGATATAAAGTTTATCTCTATTTCTCCAGGGCTTTCTGCACTTACTCCACCTTTCCCATATGGTTCTTCTATTTTATATTCATATCTTGGAATCCATACAAACATTGCTCTTACATCTGTTTCTATATCTAATTTTTCTCCTACTGTTTTATTTATTCCATCATTTAATATTACCGCATTAGCCCATTCTTTATTTTCATAGTCATACCATTTATCTTTTGTTGTATCTACTACTACCCAGTTATTATTTTTATATACTACTGGTTTTAAATTTCCTAATACTGGTTCTGCAGGTGCTAAAGTTTTTATTGCTTTTGTTATTTCTTTTATTAATCCTGCTTTATTTTTTACTGTTACTTTTATACTATATTCTGTATCTATTTTTAATTCTTCAAATGTATATGTGCTTTTATCTATATTATTTTTTTCTTGCTTATAATCGTCTGGACCTGTTATCTGATAAATATAATCTGTAGGATATCCTTCTTTTGTAATTATTTCTATTGATATACTACTTGATGTTGATGTTAGTATCATATCAATATCTAATCTATTTGCTAGTAAATCTTCTACTGTTCCTTTAAGCACACTTAAATCATCTAGTGTTCCTTCCGCACTATATGTCCCATCTGTTACCTCTTTTAATTCTACTTTTCCTTCTGAATTTAAGAATACTTTTCCTTTTAGGTTTTTAGAATCAAGTGGTAATTTACTTATATCTATCTCTGTTCCTGATTCAATATTATTTTGAGCAGCATATAATTCATATGCGTGTTCTATATTATTTAAACTTAATTTGAATGCTTTATATTTTGAATCGTTTATTACCCCTAGTATTATTGGGGTAGCTATGACTGCTATTATAGCTAATATTACTATTACAGCTAAAAGTTCTATTAGGGTGAATGCCTTTACTTTTCTAGTGTAAAGTACCCCCCCCCCTACTCATATTTAATTGTTTTAGTTCTTTCATATTTACTTCCTTTCACTCTAATAGAAGCTTCATTTTTACTCTTCTATCTATACTAATAATATCACTTATATTTATTTTTATCAAGTATAATTTCTTAAAAAAACTACATAAGTAAAAAACTTATGTAGTTTGAATCAAGACAATTCTAAATGACGTCCAGCCACTAGAAATATCCCAACCACAACTATAAGAAAACATACCTGCATCCGGAGCTGTTGTTTGCATACCACCGCGAGATGACCATGGAATTGTAGAAATAAACATTGCAAAATCATTATACCAACCTTTTGTTTCTGAAAATGCATGTCCATAACATATCTCTCCACCGCATGCTTCTTCTGGGGTAGTACTTGTATAATTATTATAATATTTTGATTCTGGTAAACTTTTAAATCCACTATTTGATATGTCATTATTATATAATCCCATTACATATTCATATATTCCACTCATATCATATATTCCTGTTATATTTCCTGTTGTTGATTGAGATACATTTGTTACATAATCTCCATCACCTGTTGAATAACTATTTTTCATTGCAACCTCTTTATTTGCTCCATCATATAATGGATTTCCATATTTACCATATTTGCTTTGTGATAGATATGCAACTGCTCCCCATTCACTATTCTTCATCATATGTAAATCACCGGATAATTTTAATCTATTATCCATTGACTGTGCTGAATAAAAGAAATTTGATACACTATTATATCTTAAAGTTTCTACATTTGGTAGTATTCTAAGTCCATCTGCACTCGCACAATTATTATTACTACATTGTAGGTTATTATTTTCTGTTGATGCAGATAACGTTGTATGGCTTGTTTCAAATTTTCCTACCCATATTCCTGATAATTCTTCTGTTCCAAATGTGAATGCTGGGTGTACTCTATATCCACTATTATTTGTATTTTCATATACAACATCTTTTGATATAAAGTTTACCTCTATTTCTCCTGGACTTTCTGCACTTACTCCACCTTTTCCATATGGTCCTTCTATTTTATATTCATATCTTGGTATCCATACAAACATTGCTCTTACATCTGTTTCTAAATTTAATTCTTGTCCTGCTATTTTATTTATCCCGTCATTTAATATTACTGCATTAGCCCATTCTTGATTTTCATAATCATACCATTTATCTTTTGTTGTATCTACTACTACCCAGTTATTATTTTTATATACTACTGGTATTAAATTTCCTAATTCTGGTTCTAACACCAATTCTGTTTTTATTGTCTTTGTTATTTCTTTTGTTAATCCTGCTTTATTTTTTACTATTACTTTTATACTATATTCTGTATTTAAATTTAATTTATCAAATGCATATTTACTTTCTTTTAAGTTATTTGCTTCCTTTTTATAGTCATCTGGTCCTGTTATCTGATAACTATAACTTGTTGGATATCCTTCTTTTGTTACTATTTCTATTGATATACTACTTGATGTCGATGTTAACTTCATATCTACATCTAAACGGTTTGATGACAAATCTTCTACTGTTCCTTTAAGCATGCTTAAATCATCTAGTGTTCCTTCCGCACTATATGTCCCATCTGTTACCTCCTTTAGTTCTATTTTTCCATCTGAATTTAAGAATACTTTTCCTGATAAGTTTTTAGAATCAAGAGGTAGTTTACTTATATCTATTTCTATTCCCGGTTCAATATTATTTTGTGTTGCATAAAGTTCATATGCGTGTTCTATATTATTTAAACTTAATTTGAATGCTTTATATTTTGAATCGTTTATTACCCCTAGTATTATTGGGGTAGCTATTACCGCTATTATAGCTAATATTACTATTACAGCTAAAAGTTCTATTAGGGTGAATGCCTTTACTTTTCTACTGTAAAGTACCCCCCCCCCTACTCATATTTGTTTGTTTTTTCTCTTTCATAACTTCATCCTTTCATCCTAATAGAAGCTTTTTCTTACTCTTCTATCTATATTAATGATAACACTTATCTTTATTTTTTTCAAGACATAAAAAAATTAAGTATTATTTTTCACTTAATTCTTCTACCTCTTTTATTGTAAGGCCTGTTATTTGAGAAATAAGATTATTATCAAAATTTTTCTTTAACATATTTCTTGCTATTTCTATTTTGCTTTGCTTAGTTGCATCTTCTGTTGCTTCTTCTACTGCTTCTTTTATAGCTTTTTCTTTCTCTATTTCGCTTTGCTTAATTGCAGTTTCTAATGCTTCTGCTACCGCTTCTTCTTTTTCTATTCTAGCTAACTCTCT
>CANQIV010000066.1 GCA_947624135.1 uncultured Bacilli bacterium
GCAATAGTAAAATGATAAAAAAACTAGATTTTTCAATATCTAGAAAAGATTTCATATTTAAAACTGTCAAACTAGGGGTTCTTCTCAAAGTAATATAACATTCCGTATAATAGTATCTTAAAATAATATTAAAATTTAGAATACTTTAATTGAAACCTTTAAAAGGTTTTCTTTTTTTGATATAATTTATATATAGAAAAGAGGAGTTATGAATCAAGATATAATTAAACAAATAATTGAAAATTTAAATATAAGAATAGAACAAGTACAAGTAGTTCTTAAATTACTTGAAGAAGGTAATACAATACCATTTATTGCAAGATATAGAAAAGAAGCAACGGGTGCTTTAGATGAAGAAAAGATAAAAGCAATAGAAGAGGTATATAGTTATCAAGTAAATTTATTTAAACGAAAAGAAGATGTAATAAGATTAATAGATGAAAAAGGATTACTTACAGATGAATTAAAAAATGAGATAATGTCTGCTAGTAAATTAGTTGAGGTAGAAGATTTATATAGACCATTTAAAGAAAAGAAAAAAACAAAAGCAACAGAAGCAATAAAAAATGGACTAGAAGGCTTATCAAAAGAAATAATGGCATTCCCAGTATCAGGTAATATAGAAAATATCGCAAAAAAATATTTAAACGAGAATGTATTAACTATAGAATCTGCTATAGAAGGTGCGAAATATATAATTGCAGAAAATATATCTGATAATGCTAAATATAGAAAAATAATTAGGGATAATACATATAATTATGGAACTATTAGATGCAAGATAAAGAAAAATGCTAAAGATGAAAATAAAGTTTATGATATGTATTACGACTATGAAGAAAAAATAAAATATATAAAACCTCATAGAATACTTGCAATAAATAGAGGTGAAAGTGAAGGAGTACTTAGTGTATCTATAGAATATGATAAAGAAAGAGTACTAAACTTTTTAGAAAAGAGAATTATAAAAAATGATAAATCATTTGTTGTAAATATAGTTAAGGAAGCTATAGAGGATTCATATAAAAGATTGATATTTCCATCAATAGAAAGAGAAATAAGAAGCGATTTAACTATAATAGGTGAAGAAGCTGCAATAGATAATTTTGGAAAAAATTTAGAATCACTATTACTTACACCACCTATGAAAGAAAGAATTGTACTTGCTTTTGATCCCGGATATATTAATGGATGCAAACTTGCTGTAATTGATAAAACTGGTAAATATTTAGATTCAACAGTTATAAAACCATTTATAAAAGGAAACAACCAAGAAAAATTTATAAATGACTCTAAAATAATAGTTAAAAATTTAATAGATAAGTATAATGTAGATATAATTGCTATAGGTAATGGAACTGCATCTCGTGAAAGTGAAAAATTTGTTTCTGATATGATTAAAGAATATAAATTAAATTGCAAATATGTAATAGTGTCTGAAGCAGGAGCATCTATTTACAGTGCATCAGATATAGCAATAGAAGAATTTCCAAATTTGGCAGTAGAAAAACGTAGCGCTGTTAGTATAGGAAGAAGACTACAAGATCCACTTTCTGAACTTGTAAAAATACCTCCTGAAGGAATAGGTGTTGGACTTTATCAACACGATGTTTCAGGTAAAAAATTATCAGATAATTTAGATTTCGTAGTTAGAAAAACAGTAAATAGCGTTGGAGTAAACGTAAATACTGCTTCTCCATCACTTTTAAAATATGTATCTGGTATAACTAAAAAAAATATAGATAAGATAATAGATTATAGAAATAAAAAAGGAAGAATAAATTCTAGGAAAGAAATTGAAAAATTATTAAGCGAGAAAACTTACGAACAAGCAATAGGATTTCTTAGAATAACAGAAGGAGAAAATATATTAGATTCAACTGGAATACACCCAGAAAGTTATAATATTGCTTTGAATTTGTTAAACGAATTAGGATTAGATTTAAAAGATGTTGGAAAAAGTAAATTAATAGATAAATTTAATAATATAGACTTAAATGAGTATAAAGAAAAACTAAATACAGATATATATACACTAGAAGATGTTATAAATTCGTTAAAAAAGCCTAATAGAGATCCAAGAGATGAAATGCCTCAACCAATACTTAAAAGTGATATATTAGAACTTAAAGATTTAAAAGTAGGTATGAAACTTCAAGGAACAGTAAGAAATGTAGTAGATTTTGGCGCATTTATAGATATTGGTTTACACGAAGATGGTTTAGTACACATATCTAAAATAACTGATAAATATATAAAACATCCAAATGAAATACTTAGTGTTGGTGATATAGTGGATTGCTATGTAGATGAAATTAAATTAGATAAAAATAAGGTTTCGTTAAGTTTATTAGAACCGAAAGTATAAAAAAATAAAAAATGAAAAAGTAAAAAAATGTCTAAAAAACTAATAAAAATAAAGAATTTTGTTGTATAAATTAAAAGTAAGTGTTATAATACTGGTAGATTTGTGAAAGGAGGGATTATATGTCAAAGGTAATAGTAAGAAACGGTAATGTTGATAGTGCGCTACGTACTATGAAACAAAAAAATGCAAGAGACGGCCTCCTAAAAAAAGTTAGAGAAAGACAAGAAGGTTATAAGAAACCAGGAGTTAAGCGTAGAGAGAAAAAAGAAGAAGGCATCAAGAATAGTAGAAAAAGACAAAGAGACAATTATTAAGAGTTAACTTGTCTCTTTAATTTTAGAAAGAAAGGGATATTATGAAAGAGAAATTATTAAATGATTTAATACAAGCTATGAAAAAACAAGATAAAGAAACTTTAAGTGTTCTTAGAATGGTTAAGGGAGCTATTCAACTTGAGGAGATAAATAATAAACATGAATTGACAGATGATGAATTTATTGGTGTAGTAAGTAAACAGATTAAGACTAGAAAAGAGTCTATAACTGAGTTTGAAAAGGCTAATAGAACTGATTTAATAGAACAAAATAAAAGGGAAATTGAAATATTAAATAAATATATGCCTGAACAATTAAGTGAAGAAGAGGTATTAAAGGTAATTGATGAAGCGTTTGATACTATAAAGCCAGAATCTAGTAAGGATATGGGGAAGATTATGGGACATGTAACGCCTATACTTAAGGGTAAAGCGGATATGAGTTTTGTAAGTAAAACAATTAAAGATAGATTAATGTAAAAAAATTGTAAGGGTAATAAAATGAGTTAATTTTAAATGTTGATAACGTTTGAAATAAATGATAAAATAAATTGAAATAGGTAACTAGGAATAGTTTCCTTTTTTTGTAAGTTAATGGATTAAGTAATATTTGATTAATATAAATTATGATAATTGGCTAAAAGTATTTTTTATTATGATATAATATATATCAAGGAGGTTAGAAAAATGAGTAATATAGAAGAATATACAAAAATAACTTTTGATGATATCAAACATATTGATGAGTTTGGAAATGAATATTGGGAAGCACGAGAATTGATGCCTTTGTTAGAATATAGTAAATGGGAAAATTTTCATAAAGTTATTAAACGTGCAATGATTGCTTGTGAAACTAGTAATAACAGTATTAATGATCATTTTCCTGAGTTCAGGAAAACGATAGCAATGCCTAAAGGTGCGTCAAAGACAATAATTGATTATAAGTTATCAAGGTATGCATGTTATTTGATAGTTCAAAATGCAAACCCTAGAAAAAGATCAGTAGCTTTAGGCCAAACTTATTTTGCTGTTCAAACCAGAAAGCAAGAAATTACTGAATTAGAATATTCAAAATTATCAGAAGATGAAAAAAGATTATATGCTAGAATTCTGGTTAATAATAAAAATAAATATTTGTTTAAAACTGCAAAAGAAGCGGGTGTAGAAAATTTTGGTAAATTTAATAATTATGGATATAAAGGACTTTATAATGGCGAAACAGCAAAACAAATAGCAAAACGTAAAAATATAAAGAAAAATGAAGATATTCTTGATTATATGGGTAGTGAAGAATTAGGTGCAAATTTATTCCGTATCACTCAAACTGAAGCTAAATTAAAAAAGGACAATGTAGATAATGAATATGATGCATGTATAACTCATTACAACGTAGGAAAAACGGTAAGAAAAGCAATTGAAGAACTTGGTGGTAATATGCCTGAAACACTGCCTACTCCAGAAAAATC
>CANQIV010000067.1 GCA_947624135.1 uncultured Bacilli bacterium
GACTTTAGACAATTATTAAATTGTTACGAACTGATATTTAGATTTCCCCCTGAAGGAGCCGAAAGGCTCCATTTTTGGTTGTCAATAGATGGCTATATCGTTACTGGGCTTATGAAATACATTAAATTTACTGATAATTATTAATTATTTATTTTAAAAGTTAGTAAAAAATGTTTGAAAAATCTTATGGAATTAACAGAAATAGTAGATAAAGAAGGTAATTTTACAGGACAAATTATGGACAAAGAAGAGGCTCATGAAGTTGCCATTTTTATAATCGATGATAAAAAACAAGTGCTGCTTCAAAAAAGAAGTGCTAATAAGAGATTTGATCCAAATAAATGGGCATTATGTGCTGGACATGTAGATGCAGGCGAGAGTTTAGAATCGGCGGCTTTAAGAGAGATAAAAGAAGAAGTTGGTATTGACATTACGATAAATGACTTAAAACCATTTGCAACAAGAGAACTTACAATAAGAGATTCAAATGCATATATTACTTATTTTTATTATGTAAAATCCAATTTAAATGAAAAGAATTTTACTATTCAAAAAAGGAAGAATAAGCCTTTTTATCAGGTTGAAATCACAAAAAATTTAACATAATTATTGAATATGTTAAAAAAATGGTAAAAATTTAACATGTTTCTTGCACATGTTAAAAAAATAAGTTAATATTATATATGAAGAGATGACTAAATATGAAATTATTACCATTTAATGATATTGATTTAAAAACACCAAGAATACTTGAAGCTTTAAATGAAGCTTCAAGATCACTTGCCGAATTAAAAGGATTTGCAAATTCAATTCCGAATCAACATATTTTAATTAATGCTATTACTATTAATGAAGCAAAAGATAGTAGTGCAATAGAAAATATTGTAACGACCCATGATAGTATTTATAAAATACTTACAGAAAGTGGGTTTAAAGATGAATCTGCTAAAGAAGTTGTAGATTATAGAAGTGCTATTTGGCATGGATATGAAATAATAAAAGAAAAAGAATTTATTTCAACTAATGTTTTAGTGGAACTTCAAGGAATGATTGAACACAATGAAGCCGGTATAAGAAAAAATCCCGGCACTAAATTAGTAAATAGTAAAACCGGAGAAGTAATTTATACTCCACCACAAGAGGAAAAAGAAATTAGAGATTTATTGAAAAATCTCGAAGATTATATTAATGAAAAAGATGATGAAGTAGATCCATTAATAAAAATGGCTTTAATTCATTATCAATTTGAATCAATTCATCCTTTTTACGATGGAAATGGTAGAACTGGTAGAATATTAAATGTTTTGTATTTAGTATTAAATAATTTATTAGATAGTCCAATTCTTTATTTAAGCAATTATATTAACAAAAATAAAGATCAATATTATAAATTATTTACTGAATTTAGAGAAAATAATAATTATGAAGATTGGATTATATACATATTAAAAGGAATTCAAGAAACATCTGAAAATACAATTGAATTAATTAAACAAATCCAAAACGAAATGCAATCTTATAAAGAAGAGTTTATGAAAAAATTACCTAAAATATATTCTGACGATTTATTAGACTCTTTATTCTTTGAAGTTTATACTAGAATCAATTATATTGAAAAAAGATGTCATGTAACAAGACAAACAGCTACTACATATTTAAATAGCTTGGTAGATGCCGGACTTTTAGAATTTGAAAAAGTAGGAAGAGAAAGTATTTATAAAAATACAAGATTAATTGATTTATTAAGTAAATTTTAATATATGTATTTTTATGTCTGGAAATTTAACAAAAAATCAGAAAAATCTTGCCTTCACAGGAGCCAAAAGGCTCCATTTTATTTGCTCATAATTAAAAAAGATAGAAAAGATAATGAATACTACTAAGTTATTAGCCTTCCTATGTTATAATTATGGTAAATAAGGAAGTGTTGAAATGAATAGAGACTTTGCAGAACAATGGTTAAACAAGTTAAAAAAGTATTGGCTTAATAAAGATATAAATAATGCAGTGTCTTTATTTGAAAAGACAAAATTCTATCAAGAAACACCTTTTATGAAGCCTTATACTACTTTAGAAGAAATAAATGAGGAATGGCAACATATTAAAAATGAAAATATTCAAAATATTGAAATTAAACTGTTAGCTATAGATGGGTATACTATTATTGCTGAGTGGATTTTAAGACAAAACGATATAGATTATGATGGGATTTATGAAATTAAATTTAACGAAAGTTATGAATGTATATACTTTAGAAGTTGGGAAATGACCAAGGAGGTAAATTAGATGCAAATTATAAAAAGTAATGATGCGATTAAAGGGGCAAATAGTGATAAGTGCAAAACTGTAGAATACTCATTTAATGATAAAGACATAGATTTAGGAACGGCCATTATAACGGGTAGATATCCAGAATTTGGCTATTGCGTCAACACGATTAGCAAAGAATTGATTTATGTGCTTAATGGAAGTGGAAAATTATGCTTTGAGAATGAATCTGTTGAATTTGCAAAAGGTGACTCTATTTTAATAAAT
Organism: uncultured Bacilli bacterium; assembly: GCA_947624135.1. Classification (GTDB taxonomy): domain Bacteria; phylum Bacillota_I; class Bacilli_A; order RF39; family UBA660; genus UMGS1613. The sequence continues at coordinate 2,536 of CANQIV010000067.1, forward strand.
CCAAACGAAAAATATTATTGGGATACAGAATATTGTGCCGTTTCCATGGCTTGTACTCCTGCTTGGAGCGAGAAACAATATAAATTAGTTGAGTAAAAAAATAATTAAGAAAAGAGTGATAAGATGATTGTAATAACCTCAGGCAAAAAATATTTAGATATTGATTCATATGCTACTTGTATAGCTTATCGAGAATTATTATCTCTTCTTGGTATAGATGCAAAGTTTATAAGTAATGCTATACTGAATTATAGTACCACTCCCAATTTATTAAAACTTTTTTTCTGTTGATAAATATCAAGTAGGAGAAAATGATAAGTTTATTATCTTAGATTTATCTAATAAAGATTTTTTTGAAGATTTTGTAAATGAGGAGCAAATAATAGAAATAATAGATCACCATCCGGGGTTTGAAGAATATTGGAAAAACTTTTTAGGGGAGAAATCTATTATAGAGCCTATTGGTTCTGTAGCAACAATAGTAGTTGAAAAATATGAAAAAAATAATCTTTTAGATAAGGGATAAAGATGCCTATAGTAAATTAGAACAAATAACTGGAGATGTTGATTTCAAAATATCTTATTTTGAAGAATGTCAAAAAATAATAGAAGATAATCTAAAATCATCAATCCTAAAAGATTTAAAGATTGAAAAACTAAGTTCATATCTTCCTGAAATTATGGGTCAATTAACTATATGGAACGTTAATACAATCATTTGGACATGGTTTGTGTCAAAAGGTAAATATAGATTAATAATATTTTTTTAAATCTTTTAAAAATTTCCTCAAAAACTCAACAAAAAAATTACTAATACTAAGAGCCCAATAATTGGGATAAGATTTCACCACTTAAAAAGATATCTAAAAATATAAAGAAAATAACAATTCATCAACAAATTTTAAATATTATGTAAATGGATATAAATAAGTTGTTTTTAATAGTAATTTATTCGTGATATAATGTTAAGAATTTTATGGCACATCTTGAGCAAGCGAAAAGATGTGCTATAAAAATATTGTAGCTAATTTCTGATGAAA
>CANQIV010000068.1 GCA_947624135.1 uncultured Bacilli bacterium
GATAACTTGAAACGGAGCATTAAATATCGTCTTACGCCAAGCGACGCAGAGCTTATTTGGCAATATTGTCAATTAAAAATTATGCGCGACAGAGCTTGGAAAGAATATAATCTCAATCCTCAAAGATACATCAGGATAGTTACAGGAATCAGTCCCGATGGTAAAACGCCTAAAATAACGGTCAAGGAAAATGAGCACTACAAAACTTTACAAGATTGTAACCGCCATCTTGAAAGAATTTTAAAAGATTTAAGACTTACGCCAGATGCAAGGAAATAATATGAACGAATTACATATTGAATATATGCCCGTTGAGCAACTTCAACATTATTGCAAAAATTCAAAGATACATACTAAAGAGCAAATTCGGCATATTTCAAATTCTATTAAAGAATTTGGATTTAACGACCCTATCGGAGTAGCAGGAACTGATAATATAGTTTTGGAAGGAAACGGCAGGATAGAGGCGGCAAAATTACTTGGAATTAAAATGCTTCCTTGCATAAGATTAGACCATCTTACAAAAGAAGAACAGGAAGCTTATGTTATTGCACATAATGCATTAAATCTTGAAACGGGATTGGACGACGGCGTTTTGTTCGAAGAGATGAAACGGCTTCAATCGTTTGATTTTACTGATTTTGGAATAAATCCCGAAAAGTTTCTTCGGTCATTTGTTCGTGTTCAAAAACGTATTCTCTATCCTGTTACGAAAGTACATTATTTAATTAGTGCAGATGTAAACTTAAATATTGTTTTAGATGCTATTGGTTCTTTGAAAAATATAGCGGGGATTGAAATTGAATCAACAACCAATTAAAACCGACAACAAATCAATTTACGATAAAATTTTTATTTGCAAGCAAGCGATTCAAGGGTTGACACATGTCAGGGTTCTTGATTTGTTTGCCGGCAGAAATGTTCTATGGAACAACATTGTAACCGAAGATTATTTTGGTATAGACAGAGAAAAATATAAAGGAAAGAATTTAGTCGCAGATTCACATAAAATTTTTGATTCTTTGGATTTAAAAAATTTTACCGTGATAGATGTAGATAGTTATGGCATTTCTTTTGATATATATAAAAAATTATTTTCAAGAAAAGATTTGCAAAGTGGTACGGTGATAATCTATACGGCTATCACAAACGAATTTACAAAAATCAGGAACGAAGCAAAAATAGAATTTAATTTCGATAAATTTTATAATAAAGCACCTTCACTATTTAATGCCAGAGCAATAGAATTTTTCTATGAAATGTTGGCAAAATACGGGATTAGTGAGGTTAATTATTATGAAATAAGAGATCATTTCCTGAAACATTACGGATATTTTATAATAAACAGATGAATGTGGCGCGTTTTTGTGCTATAATCTGTTTATGAGTGTAATCTACAAACCAACGGGCATGGCGCGGGAATACAGTCCCTACGCCCTCAATCTGTATATCGGGTGCAGCCACAGGTGCAAATATTGCTACGCGCCGCACACCCTTCAAAAAAAGGACGAGGACTACTTCGGCACACCCTCACCACGCAAAGATATACTGAAATATCTCGAAAAGGATTTACGGCAAAACGTCTATAAAGAGCAGATTTTGCTGTCTTTTGTTGGCGACGTCTACTGCAACAATGCCGACGACAGCCGCACGACCCGCGCCGCGCTTGAACTTTTGAACGGGTACAATGCACCCGTCGCCGTACTCTCAAAGGGCGGAAGCAGAATGTTGATGGACTTGGACGTATTCAAGGCTTTCGGCGACCGCATAACCGTTGGCACGACGTTGACTTTTATGGACGAGAGCAAGAGCCGCGAATGGGAGCCGTTTGCAAGTCTGCCCGAAGAGCGGCTGGAGACATTGAAGATTTTGCACGACAACGGAATCAAGACGTTTGCCAGCTTTGAGCCGACTATAGAACCTGCGGAGAGTCTGAAACTTATCGAGAGAACGCTTGTGGACGACAGCGTGGACCACTACAAAATAGGCAAAATAAATCACTGCGGCGATGCGGATAAATGGCAGGATTGGCGACAATATCTGATTGAATGCATCACGCTTTTGAGACCCGCGAATAAGCAGGTTTACTACAAGTTTTGCCTGCGCCGCCTCGCCCCCGACGTTGCCTTGACCAAGCAAGAAAAGAACCCCGACGAGTACATAGTCAAGGCATGAAACAAGTTAAAAATTTAATAGAATGTCTAACCAACATAGGGTAATATAAAATACCAAATTCGTTAAAGTCGATGATTTGCGAGAAGCGGTCAGCGGCTTTTTTGTTGCCTTTTTTAAGTCAATTACTGTCACTTTGAACGGTAAAATAAAAATATTTTAGGAGGTTAAACAATGCCAATCAGACCGCCATAATCGTTAAAGTTTTGCACGCCGAATGAACACCGGTTACATGCCGAAATTACTAAACAGCCCCGCAGGGCGAACGGAACTTATGGAGCGAAGCGCAACTAAGTGTAGTGAGCTACACTTCCGCAGGAAGGTAGCCACTACACGACAAACAGGGTTCCCGAAAATTGCAACGAGGCATAATGTTCAAATTTAAAAACAAGGAGGTAAAAAATATTTCATATTTAGTTTGTCATATGGAAAAATACACTCGGCAGGAGGTCTCGCCCGTCGAGAAAGAAAACGAAAGAGACGAAAATTACGAGGCGGCAAATCCTCAAATAGATAGTAGCCGCACAAACCGTAATTATCATTTGGCTGTGCCGCCGCCAACGTACATGGAGTTTATAAACGCAAGGTTGGCAACCTTGACATTAAAGCGCAAGTTGCGGTCGGACGCCATTTATATGAATTCCTTTGTGTTGACTTCCGACAGGGAATTTTTCGACAGCCTGCCGCCTACGGTAGAGCGAGAATTTTTCAGGGACTGCGCAAAGTTTTTTGCCGACAAATACGGCGCGGAAAACATAATCTCTGCCATAGTCCACAAAGACGAAACAACACCTCATCTGCACCTCAACATAGTGCCCATAGTCAACGGCAAGTTGTGTTCAAAGGACTTGTTCGACAGACAGAAGCTCTCTCAACTTCAAACGGAGTTTTACGAGAAGGTCGGCAAGAAATGGGGATTGGAAAGAGGGAAGTTCAAAAGCGGGGCAAAGCACCTGAAAGCCGCCGAATACAAGGCTCAGAAAATCGTAGCGGAAGCCGAGGAGCGCACGGCGCAGGCGGAAGCGGCAAGCAAGCCCTACCGCGATGCGTTGGAACAGGCGCAAAAGGGCAACTATGCGTGGACGCCCGGCGGTCTTAAAAAACAGGCGATAGCGGCGACGGCTGAAACCATTAAAACCAAAAAGGAAAACGAGGATTTGACGAGGCGTTTGGA
>CANQIV010000069.1 GCA_947624135.1 uncultured Bacilli bacterium
ATACCAAGATATGAATATAAAATAGAAGGACCATATGGAAAAGGTGGAGTAAGTCTAGAAAGTCCAGGAGAAATAGAAATAAACTTTATATCAAAAGATACAGTATATGAAAATACAAATAGTGATGGATATAAAGTACATCCAGCATTTAAATTTGGAACAGAAGAATTATCAGGAATATGGGTAGGAAAATTCGAAACAAGCCATATAACATTATCTGCATCTAGAGATGTTAATAATTTAGGTTGTAGTGATAAAAATTGTACGAATGCAGATGGACTTAGAATATTACCAAATATGGAATCATTAAGATATAATAATATATCAAATTTCTTTTATGCAGTTCAAACAATGGACAATAAATTAAATTTATCAGGTGATTTACATATGATGAAAAATAGTGAATGGGGAGCAGTAGCATATTTATCGCAAAGTAAATATGGAAAATATGGAAATCCACATTATCAAGGAGCAAATAAAGAAATATATCAAAATAAATCAAGTGAATATATAACAGGAAACAGTAATGGAACACCAAGCCAAACTGATGCAATTGCTACACAATATACATATGATGTAGAATTATTAGGAACAGGAGCTTCAACAACAGGGAATATAACAGGAATATATGATATGAGTGGAGGAGCATGGGAAAGAGTAATGAACTACTATGAACCAGCATACAACACAACGCCAGATTTAAAATTACCATGGGGTTCAACATCAACAACAAACTATGCAGGATTTACGCAAAAAATAGATTCAAAATATTATGATAGTTATACAAGTACAGATATATCAACGGCATGTAGTAAAGGAATATGTTATGGACATGCACTTTCAGAAACACCAGAATGGTATGGAGATTGCAATATCTTTGCTTCGCTTACGCAACCATGGGTTGTACGAGGTGGCGTCAACTATACTGATGCTCTTGCAGGAATATTTGCGAGTATTTCTAACTATGGTGATCCTCGACACAACATATCATTACGTGTTGTATTGGCTCAAACTACATAATTTATTTTTAGTAAAGGTAAAATAATAAAAATTATAGTGATAAAAAATTTGTGTATATGACACAGATTTTTTTATTATGTCTTGACAGAACTACTGATAAATGTTAAAATATCAGTAGTTCTGTCAAAAATTAAGAGGGGGAAATTATTATGAAAAAAATGACAATAAAGGAATTTAAAGACAAAAGCAATATTGAACTTATTCAAGAAATAATGAAAATGAATAATGGTTATGTTACTTCGTTAGAGTTAGATAATTATGATATTCATAGAATGTATCTAAATATTATGTGGAAACAAGGAATAGTTGAAAAAGTTGGTAAAGGTATTTATATTGATTCAACAAAAATAGAAGATAACTACTATATATTTAGTTTAAGTATGCAAAACACAATTTATTCTCATATGACAGCGCTCTATTTTCATGGACTTTCTATTAAAGCTCCTAATGATAAATACGACATAACTGTAAAAAGAACATATAATAATAAACATCTAAAAAATCATGAGGTGTTTTATGTATCTGATGATGTATATGAACTTGGACTTACTAAAGTTAAAACCCCAATGGGTAATAGTGTTAGAGCATATGATATTGAAAGATGTATATGTGATATTATTAGGTCCAAAAACAGAATGGATATTGAACTTGTTAAACATAGTATTAGAGAATATATTAAAAGGAAAGATAAAGATATAGTTAAATTATCTAATTATGCAGAAAAACTTGGTATTAAAGATGAGGTTATGAATTATGTAGGTGTGTTTTATGAATAGCATGCAATTAAAAGATAAATTAAGAAATATTTCTAAAGAGAAAAATGTTGATTTTAATACATTACTTCGTCTTTATATGTATGATAGATTTATAGAAAGATTATCAATAAGTAAATATAGAGATAATTTTATACTGAAAGGTGGCTTTTATTTAAGTACCTTGTTTGGTATAGAAAATAGAACTACGATGGATATAGATGCTGCCTTTAGAAATGCAAATTTTAATGAAGAAACAATAGTAAAAATAATAAAAAAGATAGTATCTATAGAAATAAATGACAATGCTAAATTATCATATCTAGGTATATCTTCAATAAGAGATGAAGATGAATATGGAGGATTTAGAATAGATATTCAAGTAGAACTTGAAAATGTTAAAGAAAAATTTCATATTGATATAGCAACAGGAGACCCTATAACTCCAAAAGAAATTAGATACAAATATAAACCAATATTGAGTGAAAATTATATAAATTTGTGGGCTTATAATATAGAAACAGTATTAGCAGAGAAAATAGAAACTATTTTGAGTAGAGCTGAATTAAATGGTAGAATGAGGGATTTTTATGATGTCTATTTAATTTATACAAAAAATAGAAAAAATATTGATAATGACAATTTTAAGAAAGCAATTAATAAAACATTTTCTAAACGAGAATATTCTGGAGAACCATTTGCAACAATAAATTTATTAAGAGATAGTAAACTTTTGAAAACAAGATGGAATCAATATCAAAAAAAATATGATTATGCAAAAAATATTGAAATTAATGATATATTAAATTTTATAGAACAAATGATAGAAGAAATTGAACTTGTAATAGTTTAAATAATGATTTAAAAAAATAAACAATAATATAAAAAATAATTACAGAAACTAAATTTCTGTAATTTTAATATTACAAAAAAACATACTTGAAAAAAACTATATTAAGTGATATTATTAATATAGATAGAAGAGTAAGAAAAAACTTCTATTAGAGTGAAAGGAATGAAAATATGAAAGAATTAAAACAAAGAAATATGAGTAGGGGGGGGGGTACTTTACAGTAGAAAAGTAAAGGCATTCACCCTAATAGAACTTTTAGCTGTAATAGTAATATTAGCTATAATAGCAGTAATAGCTACTCCAATAATTTTGGGAGTAATAAATGATTCAAAATATAAAGCATTTAAATTAAGTTTAAACAATATAGAACATGCATATGAACTTTATGCTGCTCAAAACAATATCGAACCAGGAACAGAAATAGATATAAGTAAGCTACCTCTTGATGCAAAGAACTTAAAAGGAAAAGTATATTTAAATGAAGAAGGTAAAGTAGAATTAAAAGAAGTAACAGATGGAACATATAGTGCGGAAGGAACACTAGATGATTTAAGTATGCTTAAAGGAACAGTAGAAGATTTACTAGCTAA
>CANQIV010000070.1 GCA_947624135.1 uncultured Bacilli bacterium
TAAAAGAAAATATATAAAAAAATATAGATAAATAAAGGAAAAAACAGGTAGTTTGTGTATAAACTATGCACACTACCCCATTTTTTGGGAGATGAAATTTATGGATTGTATTAAAACTATAAAAATATGTAAAAAATATATAAAGGGAAATCAAACAATTGCTGCCGTAGACAATATAACACAAACATTTAAAAGCGGTAATTTATATGCAATTGTAGGCCATTCAGGAAGTGGTAAAACAACTTTGCTACAGTGTCTAGGATTATTAGATAAACTTACTGAAGGAGAAATATTAATTGAAAATTTAAATACGTCTAGTATGAACGAAAACGAACTTGCTAAAATTAGAAGGGAAAAAATAGGATTTATTTTTCAAATGTTTTATTTAATTCCAAATTTAACAGCTTTAGAAAATGTCATGATTCCCTTATTTTTAAATAAAAGCCTTTCTATGAAAGATATAAAAAATAAAGCTTTTAATATGTTGAAAAAAGTTGGACTAGAAGATAGAGCCAATCATTATCCTGATGAACTTTCCGGCGGTGAGCAACAAAGAGTTGCTATAGCTAGAGCTTTAGTTAATAATCCCTCTATTATTTTGGCGGATGAACCGACAGGTAATTTAGATGAAGAAAATGAAGCAATAATTTTGAATTTATTAAAAAAATGTTCTACTGAAGGGAAATGTGTTATTGTCGTTAGCCACAGTAATACAATATATAATTTTTCTGATGAAATATTAACTATGAAGAAAGGAAAATTATATAAAAATGAATAAAAATTATTATATAAATATAATATTAAAAAAAATATTTACAAGCAAAACAAATAGACTTTTGATGTTAAAAATTTCTTTGATTTTAATAATTCTTATTGGGTTTTTTACTTTGAAAAGTACAATGCAAAACTATATTGTTAATGGCATTGAAAAAAATATATCGTATCGAACTTTTTTCGTATTACGAGATGATGCCCAAATTAGTGAAGAAGATGCAATAAAAGATTTAAAAAAAGTAAATCATGTTCTAGAAGTTTTCTCTGATAGTAGACATTTTACAGCACTAAATATTGATGAAAATAATATAAAAGGAGATTTTTTCCTTTATGGTGCTTCCAAAAATACTATGCCAGAAATAACTAAAGGAAGAATGTTTAAAGATAAATATGAGATAGTATGCCCATCTAATTTTTTTCCATCTACTTATATTGAGGGAGAAGAAAATTTAAGTAAAGATTCGCTTATTAATATGAAGAAAAAAATCGGAGATTCATTAAAAGTGAATTATTCCAAAATATTATCAGAAGATGGGGAAGATATTGATTTGGAACAAAGATATTTACAATTAAAAGTGGTTGGAATCTATGATAATAATTCTACTATGATTGATGAAAATATTTGCTATGGAAGCTATGATCTAGTAGGCATGATTAACGATGATACTTATGAAAATGCAGACTTAAGTAGTCAAATTAATTCGATAATGGTTCAAATAGACAATATTGAAAATATAAATAATGTAACAGAAGACATATCACAAAAAAATTATAATATTTCACAGGCATTAAGTTTTAATCCTTCCTTTTATAATATAATAAATATTATTTGTAATATACTATTAGTATTAAGTATAATTTTTATATTTATGGTATTCGTATTCTACTTTAAAAAAAGCAAAGATGAAATAAAATATGAAACTATAATTTTAAAAAGTACAGGCTATACCAAAGCAAATATTAAACATATATTTTACTTTAAAAATTTATCTGTGATATTTATTACATGGCTGGGCATATGTTTATTATCTATAATTCTTGGGTTAATTTATCATTTGATATTAAATGTAAATCCATTTTGGCTATTAAAAGTTAAAGTTTGCTTTAATGTTAACATTTTATTGATATCTTTAATAATTATTATATTATGTATGTCTATAGCTTTAGCAAAAATTTTAAAAAAGGTTAATAATGAATTTGATTAATAATAAGGTTTTAAAAAAAACATTTTCAAAAACAAAAAAATATAAAAAAATATTAATTATATTTTGCTTGTTTATGGAAATAATGTTTAGCATAAATTTGTATATAAAATATTATGATAGGGATATTGTAAAGAAAGATATAAATAATCGTTTATTAACTATAAAAAGTGGTGATGATATCTCAGAGATTACTTCAAATTTAACTAACATTAAGGGCATTGAAAGTATTTATCCAAAATGGGATTATTATGTTGTTAAGGCAAAAGAAGAAACTTATATTATGAATTATATTTATACTAATGGTTTAAAAGTTGTTAAAGGTAAATCATTAGATAATTTGGAAACAAATGAAGTTTTAGTTTCTTCTGATAGTTCATTAAAATTAAATGATAAAATAGAATTTGAACATGATAACAAAGTTGCTAGTCTTACTATCGCCGGTATATATGATGCTAAAATAGGATTAGATATCATTTTAGCTAATCCTAAAACAATGAAAATATATTCAAAAATGTTAGAAAATGAGTACGAAATTATAGTTAGGGATTATTCTGATGTAAGTAATGTCGTAAATAAAGTATCTAAATTTTATGATGTAAAAATAGATAATACAAAAGGCATGGAAATATTACAAAAAAATGAAAAGGTCATTTCGATATTAAATATAACTATATTATTTTTATCTATAATAACCTTAGTATTGATCGTGATTATCACCGATGACATAATAAATGAAAATCAAAAAAATATAGCAATATTGAAAAGCGTTGGATATAAAAATTCTACGATAAAAAATTTGGTTTCATATAATTTATTCAATTTACTTTCGAGTGCTTTTGTAAAATCTAGCATTATTTTATTAATTATATGTCTTATTATTCATAAATTTTTAGTATTAGATAATTGGATTTTCATTTTATTAGAATCGTGTATATTTACTTTACTAGTTTTATTTATTACATTCATGATTTGTATGCTTTTACAAAATAAAGTTAAAAAAACATATCCTATTATTTTATACAAAGAGCAAATTTAAGCTATAGTGAATATTTATAATTAAGGCTATTTTAAATATTAAATAGTCAAGAAAAAGTATAATATATAATCATACAAGTCTGAGGGGCTTATTTAGCTCTTTTAAAAATTTGTAGGTTTGTCAAACAAAAGTGACAGAGTCACGACAAACCAACGATAGATTATTTTAACTTGTTAAAATAATCAC
>CANQIV010000071.1 GCA_947624135.1 uncultured Bacilli bacterium
ACAGTTTTAAATTTTTGAGTGTTTTCTCTTTTTTATATAATTTTATATTTTCCCACATCTAGTTTACTACATCTTTTAGGTTAAAAAAATTGACTTAATTGCATAAAAATGGTATAATTTAATTACCTGAGTAGAGGTGATTAAATGACAAAAAAGGTAAAATTTTCACTTATTTTATCTATAGTAATAATGGTTATGACAATAACTGTAACAATAAGAACTACAGGAGTTACATTAGATAATCCAATTAAAGATATGACAGCAACTATAGTTAATGAGGTAGATCCTTTTGAAATAACTTATGTATATAATGAAAAATTACCATCAACTGCTGACCCAGTAGTGCTTGAAGAGGGAATTAATGGATTAGATTTTACGTATGATGGACTTAATTATACACATTTAAGTGATAAAAAAAATCAAGTCGTAGAGGTAGGAACAGGTAAGGAAGGCGAATATAAAGGAACACTTACTGGATATGGACCTGATTGTCCTGGATGTAGTGTAGTTGGAAATGTGTCATGTTTAACTAAAAATAATACAAGACATAGTTTAATAACTGATGGTATATATTATAACGATGATGTATATGGAAATGTTAGAATACTTGCAGCTGATAATACGCTTTTTCCATGTGGTACTATAATTAAAGTAAATAATGGATATTTAACTGAATTTTATGGTGTAGTGCTTGATACAGGTTCAACTATGAGAAATGCATGGAAACAAGGAAAAGTTTGGATAGATTTAGCATTTTCTTCACAAAAAGTTGCTTTAACAGCTGGAGCAACAAGTAAAAACACAAAATTCAGTGTTCAAAGATGGGGTTGGTAATTCGACTCTTTTTCTTTAGGAGGTTATATGGAATATTCACCAAGTAAATTAAAAGAAAAAATGGATAAATATAATTTTAATTTTAAAAAAAATTATGGTCAAAATTTTATAATAGATGAAAATATAATAAATAATATAATAACTAATTCTAATATAGATAAAGATACACTTGTAATAGAAATAGGACCGGGAGCAGGAGCCCTTACATATAAATTAGGAATGTTTGCTAAAAATGTACTTTGCTATGAAATAGATACAAAAGTTAAAGAATTACTTTTAGAAAATATTAAAGGATTAGATAATATAGATATAATATTTGAAGATTTTTTAAAATGTGATGTACTTAAAGATATTAAAAAATATAATTATAAAAAATTATATGTAGTGGCTAATTTACCTTACTATATCACAACTCCTATTATAATAAAATTTATAGAAGAAGAAATACCTGTAGATAAAATAGTAGTAATGGTACAAAAAGAGGTAGGAGATAGATTTAAAGCTGAACCGGGTGGTAAAAATTATAATTCATTATCAGTATATTTAAATTACTATTTTGATATAAAAAAAATACTTGATGTATCTAAAAATGTATTTATTCCTAAACCAAATGTAGATAGTATAGTGGTAGAATTTACTAAAAAAGAAAAAAAATATATATTAAAAGATAAAGATTTGTTTTTTAGATTAGTTAGAGATTCTTTTAAACAAAAAAGAAAAACTTTAAAGAATAATTTAAAAGATTATGATTTAATTAAAATAGAAGAAATATTAAAAAAATATAATTTAGATTTAAGTGTTAGGGCTGAATCTTTACCAATAGAAATATTTATAGATATCTCAAATAATATGTGAGAAAATTATAATTTATTAAAAAAATTCATTAAAAGTATTTTTTCAATTTGTAATTAATGGTATTATATTTATGTGATTAATCTCCTTTATTTTCTTTCTAGCCTTATTATAAGAATTTTGAGATTAGTCACATTTTTTTTGCTAAAATTTTATGTAATATGTGCGTTATGTAAGATGATAATTATAATAGAATTGTTTAACAGTTTGACAAATAAACTGAAAAATGATATAATTTCAGTGTAATTGTCAAACAAAAGAAGGAATTAATATGAAAAAAGAAGAAAAAATCAATTATAAAATTGATAGTAATATTCTTAAAAAATATGTAGAAACTATTAATTCGATAAAAGAACCTATGAGTCAAATTAAGGAACAACTTAATAAACCATTAAAAAAAATGCAAGAACAATTAAAAAATATTAATACTATGTCTAATGCAATAAAAGAACTATCAATAAAATATCCAAATGAACAATCAAAAATATTTACTGATATTATAAAACAAATAATGAATATCAATAATGGAATGCTTTCTACAAGAATGATAGAGCCACTAAATATAAGTAGACAATATATATCAATGATGGAAAAGAATAACGATATTGAAAGAATTTCAAGAGGTATTTATATTTTACCAAGTTCTTTTGAAGATAGTTATTTTTCCTTTCAACAAAAATATAAAAAAGCAATTTTTTCACACATGAATGCGCTATATTTTTATGGTATGACAGAAGAATTTCCATATAATTATACAGTAACTGTTCCACAGAGTTATCACGTTGATACTGTAAATAAAAAATGTAATGTTTTTTATGTATCTGATGATATATATGAAATAGGTATTGTTGAAATAGAAACACCAAGTGGAAATAAAGTTAGAGCTTATGACAAAGAAAGATGTATTTGTGATATCATAAAATCAAAAGGTAGAATGGATCTTGAACAAGTAAAAAAATCTGTTAAACAATATATTCATAGTAAAGATAAAAATATAGCAAAGTTATCTGATTATGCAAAAAGAATGGGAATAAGTGAGAAAGTAATGGAAATGGTAGGTGTATACTATGAGTAATTCTGCTCAAGCAGTAAAAGATAAACTTAAAAATATCTCTATAGAAAAGAATGTTAATTTTAACTCTGTAATGCGATTTTATATGTATGATAGATTTGTTGAACGTTTATCAAAAAGCAAATATAAAGATAATTTTATATTAAAAGGTGGATTTTATTTGAGTAAATTATTTGGATTAGATATATTGATGCTGCAATAAGGAAAACAAAAGAAAATTACTAAGTAAATATTAATAAAAAAGTTGAAAAATAAAAAATTTTCAATTTTTTTAAATTTTACAGTTTTTTGATTATTTTAACAAAAAATAATTGAAATTTGAATTAAAACTTGCAGAAATTAAAAAACTGTAAATGGTAAAATAGAATTGGACAAAAATGGCAATCTAGGAATTGGACAGTTTTGTACCAATTCTTTTTCATTAA
>CANQIV010000072.1 GCA_947624135.1 uncultured Bacilli bacterium
TTCAAATTTAATATTTTTTTGTTTTAAATATGGAACCATTTCAGAAATTTTCATCATAGGTCTTAAAGTATTTGTAGTAAAATTTTCAATCATGCTATCACCTTCTTTTAGTAGATATTATAATATTTTCAAAGCTTTATTGTATATTACCTTATATTATTCAGATGTTTTGTCATTTTCATTAGCTAATTGTATTTTCATTGACTCATCTATTGATGAAAATAACTCACTTACCTTTTCATATATTGGATAACATATTTTGTCTTCTTTCTTATCATCAGCAGTAGTACAATCAACAATCTCAAATGAATCGTTTATTGAATATTCATTGAAAAATTGTGTATAAAGTTCTAAACCATTAAGCATTTTTTCTTTCTCATCAATTACAATTTTATTATCTTTATCTACTTCTTTAAAAATATATTTATTGTCTTTTTTTATAAAATTAATTATTCTTTTCATATTTTTTATACCTTTCTTTAAGTGAATCTATTCCACCCTCTATATTATCAGCAATAATTTTTAGCATATCTATTTTATCATCTTTATATTCCAAAGCACCACTTTCTATACTAATTTTTTCAGTTTCTTCATCTTTTTTCATAAATATAACATTATCAACATCTAAATTAATAATAAATTGTGGATTGTGTGTTATTAGTATTACTTGCCTATGATCAGAAATTTTTTTAAAATCTTTTAAAAGTCTCTTTTTAATTGATGGCTGAGAAACATCATCTTCAGGTTGATCAATTATATATAATCCTGTATTTTTAATATCATTAGATAGTAATTCAAAATATATTTGAGCATTTGCACCAGATGATAATTCTTTTGTTACATCCGAATCTTTAGCATTATTTATACAATTTCTTATTTTTAAATCTTTATTTAATTTTTCAATTAATTTTAATTTATAATAATTCAAAATATCATCAGGCATATTCTCTCCAGTTTTAATATTTTCTTTAAACTCATCAGGTTCAACTAAAGATAAATTGATTATTCTTTTTTTATAATTAGCTTGTAATTGACTAACTAACAATTCAAATATATAGTTAGAATCAATTTTATCAACATCTGATTTACATATAAATCTATATTCACCATTACTATTTATTTCTGGTTTTAGTTTAATTTCATCAAAATTTAGATTAAACTTTGTTTCATTTTCATTTAGTTTAATTAAATTACATATTATTTTAGATAATTGAATGAACTTTAAATTATACGATTCTCTTTGTTTTTGTTCTTCAGTTTTTGTATTTTCCAATTCTGTATTAAAATCTGTTATTTTATTATTTATTATTGTTACTTTTTTTTCTTCTAATTTGATTTTTTCTACTAAATCTTGATATTTATCTTTTAATTTTTTCAAAAAGCATGAATATTGTTTGATTTTATTTAATTCTTTTTCATCTAACAACTTATTTTTTGATAACTCATCATTAAGTGTAATTAATTGAGAAATGTTTAAAACAAGATTTTTATAGTTAGCTTCATTGGCTTTTAAGTCAATATCAATTGGAAGAACCTGCAATGATATTGAAATTTCTTCGTGCAATTCAAATGAAATATTTCCTAATTTAGCTTTTTCTGATTTTATTTTTTCCTTATTTTTTATAAAATTAATGAATTCATCTATCTTTTTTTCTACTTTTTGTTTTTCTAAAAAATAATTAGGTTCAATAGGATAATATTCATTTATAAAATCCTTAGATTTTGTCTTATTATTTGTAAATATATCTCTTATACTTCCTTGTTTATCAAAATGCCTTATATTTTCTGGAGAAATTTTAGTAATAACATCAATTTTATTTTCTTTTAAGTAGTTATCATAAGCAGTTATCAATTTTTTATCAGAAGATATTTCTCTATAATCTGTCATTTTGTGTAAAAGTAAAGATTTTCCAATAGAATTATCTCCTATTATTGCATTAATTCCTCTTGACAATTCTATTTCATTTTTGCATCCATCTATAGTAATTTCTATTTTATCAATTGGAGAATTAGTAGAAAAAAAACTACTAACGCCAATTTTTATTCTACGTGAATCAGTAATTGCCATCATTACCCCTCTAAATGTTGGAAGACATTTAAAATAACTAAATTCAAAATCTCCATCATTTGTTTTTTCAGGATAATCATTCCAATTATGACAGTCACTTCCAGTAATAAATTGCATATTTTTCAATCTAGGTTTTTGATTTTCTATATAAGATTTATTAAATATTTCATTTCTTTTGTTTTTGAATTCATAAGCTTCAAAATAATCAATAAAGACAAAATCTTCTAACGATTTAATTCCAATACTATTTACATCATGTTTTCTAACTTTAGAACTACTGAGACTCTCTTTTTGATGAGCAATTAAAATGACATCAAGGCCAATTTTTCTCAATATACTAATAAATTTTTCTTCTGAAAAAGCATTTTCCAAATCATACAATGGTTTGTTTATTTCCTTATTAAAAATATCAGATTGAATTGATTGTAAATTAGAATTACTATTATCATTAAATAATGCTATGATATGCAAAACTTCACTCTCAATTTTCACACTAAATTCAATACCAGGCAATACTTTTTTTATACAATTATCAATTAATTCTTGTTCTTTTAATTTTATATATAGATTATAATCAAAATTATCATGATCAGTAATTGAAACCATATTTACTTCGTTTTCAACTAATTTAGAAATTAAAATTGGAAGATTTTATATTGTACCATCAATAACAATTTTTTTATCTTTATGATTAGAAGAAATCGAATGAATATGAAAATCAACTTTTAAGGGTTTTTTTACAATTTTTTCCATATTATTCCAACTTTCTAATTTATTATTTTAACATATTTATTTATTAATTTTAATCAATTTTTGAATTTTTTATTAATAAAATTTTTATAATAACTAATGGCATCAATAATATATTGCTCAATATACCTTTTATCTCTTTTCAATAATTCTTTTGGTAACACAGATTCCATTTTTTCTTTATTAAATGAAATTTTGTCATTTTGGTTTCCTTTTTTCTCTAGCAATATATTTTCGACTATATCAAAAGTTAATTTTTTCTTTTCACTTATTTTTCTAATTTTTAAGGCTTGAGCATAACTTGGTGTAACTTCTTC
>CANQIV010000073.1 GCA_947624135.1 uncultured Bacilli bacterium
CTTCTTGATCTTTCTTGTCTTTTTCAATTCTTTTGTTTTCATTGTTTAAGTAATTATAATAACCAGACTTAGATACACCTATGCAACTACATAAATAAGAAGTCATATTTTTTAACTCATATTTATTAATCACATATTTTATTATTTCAAATTTGATATTGATTTGATATCGATTAAAAGTCCCTTTTCTATCATTTCGTTTTTTTTTAATAATTCATTTTCTGCTTCTAAAAGTTTTATTTTAGCTTCTGCTTTTTCTAATTTTTCTTTATCAGTTAATTCACGCTCTAACGGTCTTCCTGATGAACCTTTTCTAGTGTCAGTTATTATTCCTCTATTTTTATATTGTGTTCTCCATTTATATGCAACATTATGAATTCTACACTCTCCAACAATATCTGGATCAATACCGCATTCCTTAAAAACATCTCTCGGAAATTTTTTAAAGTTTTCACATTCCTTAACTAATTTTATTTTAAATTCATCAGTGTATGTAATTGCTTTATTAGTTATATTTTTTATCCACTTATTTTTACTTAATTTTTTCACTTGAGAATCTGTAAATACAATTTTAGACATAATTTCACCAACTTTCTTTTATTATACATCAAGACAAATTAAAAACCTATAAGTAGGTCTCTCTTTTTTTGAAAGTCCTCTTTATAGGTTACATTTTAAAGCCCTCTTTCTTTATTATTAGTTTTTGATTCAAACAACAATACTTAAATATTTTTAAAAATTCTTTTGTAAATAAGGGAATAAAAATAGTATTGCAGCTAAAATTATAACAAACACGATTGCGACAAAAACATAATTTACCTTTGGAGGATTTTCTCCTGTATTTTTTTGCGTAGCCGCTTGAGTGTTATTTATAAATGCTTCTTTAGATTGATCAACAGTTGCTATATTCTTCATTTGATTCATAACATCTTCATTACTTACTTGAGTATTAACTTGCCCATTTTGATTATTAATTGGTTGGGGTTGAGCATTAACTTGTCCAACTTGGTTATTAGTTTGTCCTTGTTGAATGTTAACTTGCGCAGCTTGAGTATTCGCTTGTTGAACCTGTTGACTAACTCCATTATTATTTTGTAAATTCATAGTTTGATTTGGTTGCACATTAGCATTACCACCCATATTTCCATTACTTTGAGGTTGAAATGCTTGACCTGTCATAGGTTCAAATGTAGTTTGATTATTATTCATTTATATCATCCTTTCTATTCTTCTTTAAAAAGCGCACCTGCACTTGTTTTAAGCCCTAATTGTTTACTATGTGATTTTGTATTGATTTCCATATTCTCATCATAATTATTACTAGATACTATATCATCTAAAATATTTTTAAAATCCGAATCATTTAAATCATTTTTAAAGTGTTTCATTACATTATCTAAATTATAGTTCTTCTTAAATGTAGCATAATCAGTATAATCTACATTATTTCCGTTATTTATAGAATTTAAAACTTTATTAATAACAACTCTTTTTACAAGGCTTTTAGAACTTATTTCAGCATTAGCACTATAATTACTATAATCTTGCATCAATAAAAATCACCTACCATATATACAATATTATACCAAAAAAATATAGAAAAAACATAAAAAAAGATTATTTTTATCTTTTTTATCAAATTTTTAGTAAAATTATGTTAAGTTATTCATGTCATTTTTATGTATTAGTCACATATTTTCTTTCTATATTTTCTATGTTTTACTTATATTATTTTTTATGTATTTATATGTCTATATTATTTTTATATATCCATGGTATCCATATTATTTTTTATTTAAGCAGCACACACATTCAACATGATAAGTATTTGGAAACATATCAAAAGGTGTTATTTCCTTTATATCATAATTATTTATTAAACAATTTAAATCTCTCACAAGCGTTATAGGGTTACATGATACATATATAATTTTTTTTGGATTTAATTTAATTATATTTTTTATTGCACACCCATCTAATCCAGTACGAGGTGGATCGACAATAATTATATCAGGTTTAAAATCTATATTAGAAATACATTTACCACTATCTTCGCAAATTACATTTACATTATCCACCTTATTAATTATCATATTTTTTTTAGCATCCCTAACCGCACTTTTAT
Organism: uncultured Bacilli bacterium; assembly: GCA_947624135.1. Classification (GTDB taxonomy): domain Bacteria; phylum Bacillota_I; class Bacilli_A; order RF39; family UBA660; genus UMGS1613. The sequence continues at coordinate 2,126 of CANQIV010000073.1, forward strand.
TTATTTCAACACCAAGTACCTTATTTTTATCATTAACAAATATTCCAATACTACCAGTTCCACAATATAAATCTAGTACATTATTATTAATTCCAACATATTCTTTAATCTTATCATAAAGCTTTTCACATACATCTAAATTTATTTGAAAAAAAGAATCAGGTGAAACCAAATATTTAAACTTATCAATAGTTTCAGTTATATATTCATCACCATATATAAGTTTATATTCATTACCATGTTTTAAATAAATAGAGCTCGCGATATTCTTAATACAATCAACATTTAACTCATTTTTACTAGTTTCAATTATAATCATTAAATCATTACTATTAGTTCTACATGTAATTTTATTTATATCATTTAAATCTAATTTTTTTAAAAATTTGATAGAATTATTGATTTTTTCATCACTGATAATACATTTATCAATTTCAACAATGTCATAGGATCCCTCACCATAGAATCCTAATTTTTTATTAACTTGAAAAGTCACCTTATTTCTATAATTAAAAACATTACTAGATTTTACAACATCGTTAATTTTAATTTTTGTACTCAAGTATTTATCTATAATATTACAAACCTTATCATATTTATACTTGATTTGATTTTCATAAGATAAATTTAATAAGTCGCAACCACCGCATTTATCAAAATATATACAAGGACTTTCAACTCTTAAATTTGACTCTTTTATAATCCTATTTATCTTTGCTTCTATATAATTTTTCTTTTCCTTAATAACACTAATCTCAACTATATCTTTAGGTAAAGCTTTATCTATAAAAACTATTTTTCCATTTAATCTACCTATACCTTTAGCGTTATGACTTAAATCAGTAATTTCTATCATATAACCACCAACATAATTATATCTTATTTTTGCTATTTTGTGTTAATTTTAATATATTATATAAATTTTTATAAGTATTACTATTTTTTGAT
>CANQIV010000074.1 GCA_947624135.1 uncultured Bacilli bacterium
TGTTCCTTTAAGCATACTTAAATCATCTAGTGTTCCTTCCGCACTATATGTCCCATCTGTTACCTCTTTTAATTCTATTTTTCCTTCTTCATTTAAAAATACTTTTCCTGATAAGTTTTTAGAATCAAGAGGTAATTTACTTATATCTATTTCTGTTCCTGGTTCGATATTATTTTGAGCAGCATATAATTCATAAGCATGTTCTATATTTCCTAAGCTTATTTTAAATGCTTTGTATTTTGAATCGTTTATTACTCCTAATATTATTGGGGTTGCAATTGCAGCAATTACAGCTAATATTACTATTACAGCTAAAAGTTCTATTAGGGTGAATGCCTTTACATTTTTATTTGTAAAGTACCCCCCCCCCTACTCATATTTCTTTGTTTTATCTCTTTCATAACTTCATCCTTTCACTCTAATAGAAGCTTATCTTTTACTCTTCTACCTATACTAATAATATCACTTAAATCTACTTTTTACAAGTATCACCTTGCAAAAAAACTACATAAGTTTTTCCTTATGTAGTCGGAGCTACGACTATACGGAATGAAGTAGCATACAACGAATCATTATTAACTCCACTGTTTGCATACATACCTGCATGGTTACCACTATTAGTAGAGCCACCACGTCCAAGCCATGCCCAAACGGAAGATAAAAAGAATGAGTGATCGCCATACCAACCTGCAGTTTCTGAAAGTGCATGTCCATAACATACTCCATTACATGCCATTGATGAATCAGTACTAGTATAATTATCATAATATTTTGATTCTGGTAAACTAACAAATCCACTATTTGATATATTATTATCATATACTCCCATCACGTATTCCCATGCTCCACTATTCATATCGTATATTCCTGTTATATTTCCTGTCGTTGATTGAGCTATGTTTGCTACATAATCTCCATCACCTGTTAAATAACTGCTACTTTCATTCATTGCAACCTCTTTATTTGTTAAATTATATAATGAATTCCCGTATTTTCCATATTTACTTTGTGAAAGATATGCAACTACTCCCCATTCACTATTTTTCATCATATGTAAATCTCCAGATATATTTAATTTTTTATTCATTGACTGTGCTGCATAGAAGAAATTTGATACATTATTATATCTTATTGATGAAACATTTGGTAATATTCTAAGTCCATCTGCATTTGCACAGTTATTATTACTACATTGTAGGTTATTATTTTCTGTTGATGCAGATAATATTGTATGACTTGTTTCAAATTTTCCTACCCATATACCACTTAATTCTTGTGAATCAAATGTGAATGCTGGGTGTACTCTATATCCATTACTATTTGCATTTTCATATACAACATCTTTTGATATAAAGTTTACCTCTATTTCTCCTGGACTTTCTGCACTTACTCCACCTTTTCCATATGGTCCTTCTATTTTATATTCATATCTTGGTATCCATACAAACATTGCTCTTACATCTGTTTCTAAATTTAATTCTTGTCCTGCTATTTTATTTATCCCGTCATTTAATATTACTGCATTAGCCCATTCTTGATTTTCATAATCATACCATTTATCTTTTGTTGTATCTACTACTACCCAGTTATTATTTTTATATACTACTGGTATTAAATTTCCTAATTCTGGTTCTAACACCAATTCTGTTTTTATTGTCTTTGTTATTTCTTTTGTTAATCCTGCTTTATTTTTTACTATTACTTTTACAGTATATTCTGTATTTAAATTTAACTTATCAAATGTATATGTACTTTCTTTTAAGTTACTTGCTTCTTTTTTATATTCTTCTGGGCCTGTTATCTGATAACTATAACTTGTTGGATATCCTTCTTTTGTAATTATTTCTATTGATATACTACCTGATGTTGATGTTAGTTTCATGTCTACATCTAATCTATTCGCTAGTAAATCTTCGACTGTTCCTTTAAGCATGCTTAAATCATCTAGTGTTCCTTCCGCACTATATGTTCCATCTGTTACCTCTTTTAATTCTATTTTTCCTTCTTCATTTAAAAATACTTTTCCTTTTAAGTTCTTTGCATCAAGAGGTAGTTTACTTATATCTATTTCTGTTCCGGGTTCGATATTATTTTGTGTTGCATATAATTCATATGCGTGTTCTATATTATTTAGACTTAATTTAAATGCTTTATATTTTGAATCATTTATTACTCCTAGTATTATTGGAGTAGCTATTACTGCTATTATAGCCAATATTACTATTACAGCTAAAAGTTCTATTAGGGTGAACGCCTTTACTTTTCTAGTGTAAAGTACCCCCCCCCCTATTCATATTTCTTTGTTTTAACTCTTTCATAATTCCATTCCTTTCACTCTAATAGAAGCTTTTTCTTACTCTTCTATCTATACTAATAATATCACTTATCTTTATTTTTTTCAATACATAAAAAAATTAAGTATTAATTTTCACTTAATTCTTCTACCTCTTTTACTGTGAGTCCTGTTACTTTTGATATAAATTCAATTGTTGAACCTTCTTTTAACATATTTCTTGCTATTTCAGCAGATTTTTGTCTATTTGCATCTTCTATAGCTTCTTCTTTTTCTATTCTAGCCAATTCTCTTTGGTGTAACTCATAATCATACGCTCCTATAACATCTTCTTCATTTACATATTTTCTATATTGTTTACCTATTTCTTCCAATTCTTCATCACCCTTAGCTATATAATATATCTCTTTTATTGTGAGGCCTGTTATTTTTGATATAATTTCAATCGTTAAACCTTCTTTTAACATATTTCTTGCTATTTCAGCAGATTTTTCTGCTACTGCTTCTTCTTTTTCTATTTCGCTTTGCTTAATTGCTTCTGCTATAGCTTCTTCTTTTTCTATTCTAGCTAACTCTCTTTGGTGTAACTCATAATCATACGCTCCTATAACATCTTCTTCATTTACATACTTTTTATATTGTTTACCTAT
>CANQIV010000075.1 GCA_947624135.1 uncultured Bacilli bacterium
TATATTTTTATTAGTTTATTAAAAAAACTGTTAAAATCAAAAAAAATTGAAAAAATTTTTATTTTTCAATTTTTTATGTATTTTTTGCAAAGTTTTCTTTACCAATTAAATTAATAAAATCTTGACTGATTGTACAATTTTTAGATTCACTTTCACATTTCAATGTGAAATCATCATACTTATGTGATTTATTGTAATTTCTTATTTTATTTATTGTTGATGGAGTTAACGTAATTGTATATATTGGTTTAGTTTTATTTTTATTATAACTATTATTTGTAGTTTCCATTATGTAAGCTATTAAAGAATTAAATCCATAATCATTACTAGTCGCATTACCTTTATTATTTTTAATAAATAAATTACTACTCTTCCATGAATTTAATACCCAATTATAATATGTTGAATAACCAAACCATTCATTAGATGTAACTGATGATGCTCTCCAATTTGTTCCAACTTTTCTAACATTTCCACTTTTTCCTGGGAATGGATTACTTGTATCTATTATTCTAAATGATAGATTTAACTTATCCATTTTTTTACTACTATCAGGTGTTTCAATTATTTGTTGTGTCGGATTTACTACGCAAGAATTTGAAGAATGATTTTTGGAAATTGGGAAATTACTTCCTAAATATAATGTGTATGGTATAGAATATCTCTTTTTATCATCAAATCTACTAACTACACCATATCCTAGTTCTATAGAATTTTTAAAATCTGTTTTTCTATAACTTGTCTTCCCTGTGATTATTTCTGCATATACAGGGTTCAAATAATAATATGAATTTACAAAATATTTATACCATTTAGATCCATCTGACATACTTTCGTTACGAAGCTCATATTTTAAACTTTGGTTGTCAAATCTTAAATCAGCTACATAATCATCATAATATGTAACTCCAAGAGTTCCTCTATACTCATCATATGAATCTGGTTTATTTTTTCTTTCATCTGAATGTGTTGAATATTTATAACATTGTCTTACTAATGTTCCAATTGCAGCAACATTGTTATTGTAAAGCCTTTGAATTGGCATTTTACCTGAACTTACACTCCAATTCGATCCTATTCTATTTTCCAATCCAAATGATTCCAAGCAATAAGCAATACCTCCACTTGATGTTGCATATATTGAATTATAACACGAAATATCATCTTGGCTAAATGATTTTTCTTCATAAGATCCGCTTAAACATGATGTTGATGAAGATGTATCACAACTATAATACCTACAAGCTGATGATGCAGTTGTATTACTCAAATCTAATAATCCATTTAAATTTGCTTTACTACTATCTGGTACAAATTCTTTAAAATATCTATATGCCCATATTCTATCATCCATACTATTTTTATTTAAACTATTGAAAATAGTTGTACACGAGTTTTCATTATATACAGTAAGTGTTCCTTTTGATGATAATGTATATCTATTACTTGAAGGTGGTTGAGAATAATTACAACTAGAATCATAATTACAACCATTACCCCATGGCTTTGGATCCTCATCATCAGGGGGTGCATAATATCCTTTTGGCGCACTTATTTCTTTAACACAATATGTTCCTGAAGGTAAATCAAATTCTGCAACTCCTTTATTGGTTGTAACAGTTTTTACATAATGGCTAGTCCTATGCCAGTCATAAACCGTTTTAGGACAATATTTTGTTCCAACTGGGACTTGTACTTTATGATTACAAGTAGGACGATCTACACATGCTTCTCCATATATTGTTCCACAAGGATAACTTTCTGTCCTTGGTTTTGAATAATAAGTATAATCCTTACAACTAGGATCATCATATATTTCAAACGTTGCTGATCCTGTTTTTATCAATTCCCCCGTTTTAGAATCCCTTTTTTCTATCCTTGTCTTTCCTGATGTTGGGGTCGTTGGGGTCGTTGGGGTCGTTGGAGTTTCTGGTTCTATATCTAATATATCACTTAGTTTATATATCATAAATCCATTAATTGTTGATGTACTATCAATTACTGATTTATAACCAGTCCAATCACTTGATGCATATCCATCATATAAACTTTTACCAAAATATGATCCAACTCCTGTTCCTTTAAAGGCTGCAAAAAGTCTCCATTGTGGTGATAAATATTTTGGAGCTATAGCTGGCATTTCATATGGAGTTTCAAAACACTTACCAGTAGTTCCTGAACCATTAACTACTATATTAAAAAGTTCCATAGGTTCAATTGAAACGTAAGTTTTATTAACATTGTCTATATAGCAAGCATCACCTTTTTTAGCATTTTTTACAGTTGTTGCATCTAAACATTTATATCCAGCAGTAGTTAACATTCTTTTTAAATTTTTATAATTACTACCTTCTAAATAATCAAATATATCAATAATAGCAGTTGCTCTAGGATTCGCTGGATCATTTACATTTGGAAAATCTGGTATACTTCTATCATATATTTCTTTTATTGTTCTTGTACTACACGTACCCATAATATATTCTATTTTACTACAACCTTTTCTTTTAGTACAACCACTATATGCATTTACATTTTTTGGAGAATTATAGTTATCATTTATAAAATCATATGTAACCGTGTTAGAAGAAATTCTTTTACCACTACTGTCAATAATGACCATTCTCAAGCCAGCAGAACTCCAATAATCTGCTTGATAATTACCATCACAATCTCTACTGGAACAACCTCCACCTCCACCTCCACTTGGAAGAGTTGAACGATCTCCACTACCTGAAATATCAGCTTTAACTTTCATAATATTTAGAGATATTGTAAAACTTACTATTAAACTAAATATTAATATTATTAAAAATTTTTTTATTAGATGGAGTCTATTTACATTATAATATGTAAAGTACCCCCCCCCCATCAAGTTTTTATTCATATTCATTTTTAAAC
>CANQIV010000076.1 GCA_947624135.1 uncultured Bacilli bacterium
GTGTCAAACATGCACTTTTTAAAAATTGTAATTTAGCTTTTACATTTTTTTAATTTCTGCATGTTTTAATTCAAATTCCAATTATTTTTTGTTAAAATAGCCAAAAAACTGTAAAATTTAAAAAAAGTTAAAAAATTTTTATTTTATCCAAATTTATACTTTTATATTTTTTTAAAGAATAAAATATAATTAAGGTGATACTCATGAAAATATCTCCAAATGTATCTGCTAAATCTTTTACAACATCTGCTTTTATTATCGCATTAATTCTTAGTGATGATTTAACACCCGCTGAACAAAATGCGCTTGGTGGATGGTTTATGTTAGTTGGTCAAACTTTATCTACTAATTCTGCTCAACAACAATTACTTAATAATAGAAGCAATACTAGTAATGCTTATAATGCAGGAATCATTAACGATAATAATTTAAGGAGTTCAGCTGACAATATAAAAAAAGAGGTAAATAATATATTTAATAATTTTAAATAATTATTCACCTATTTGTTTAAAATATTTTTTCTTTGATTTAATAACAATATCTGGATATATATAATCTAAATAATCTTTTATATTTTCATTATCACCATATTCATATATTTTTGAAAATTCATCTAATAGTTTATAAGATAATCCTATGCTTCTAAGATAATTTAAATATGAATAAAATTCTGGCGTTTTCATATTTGACATATTATCTCCATATAGAAAATTTAATACCATTATTATATAACAGTAATAATCACTATTTTGGTTTGCTACTACAAAGCCATTAAAACTACTATCAGTATTTTGAATATATTTAAATGGCATAGTTGATGTATTAGAAAAAGGCGTTAAATATTTAGAAGCAAAAGGTTTATTTCCATTTATTTTACAACTATCCATATCAACTACATTAATTTTTTTACTTTGGATATTTAGTATAAAATTTGCTTCGTGCAAATCATTCAAAAAGAAATCTTTTATGCTTGTATTTTCCCTAATTTTTTTCATTTTTTCTAATATTTCACCTATTTGTTTAAACATATCTATTTTTTCTTTTACTGATATATTAGGATTATCTAAAACTAATTTAAAATTTATGTTCTCTATAAATTCTTGTATGTATCCACAAATTTCTCCATTTACTACAACTAATTTTTCAGGCATAGATAATTCTTGTATGTTAATTATTTTATTATTTTCAATTAATTCATTTATCGTATACATTTTATTACTAAAAATAGAACCATTTTTATTATAAAATATTTTAAGTAAATCTACTTTTTTATTCCACTTTTCTTTTTGAGGCAATAGATAGAGTTTAGCTTCTGTGTTGTTGATTTCTTCTACATTATAGTTTTCTAATTTTTTTAATGTTTTATTAGATATACTAATTGTTTTCATAATATCACCTCTTTTTTCGAGTGTTATAATAACATTTTTTACTTTAAAAAGCAATAAAAAAATAAGATAAAAATCTTATTTAACGAATGGTATTAAAGCCATATGTCTTGCATACTTAATTTGAGTTGCTATATGTCTTTGATGTTTAGCACAAGCTCCAGTAATTCTTCTTGGTAATATTTTACCTTTATCTTGGCTTACATATTTTTTTATAACCTCTATATTTTTATAGTCAACATCTTTTCCAGCACACATTTGACATATTTTTTTCTTTTTTCTATAAAATTCAGCCATATTTATTCCTCCTAATTAATCTAGGAAATTATCATCGATAGAAACACTTTCGCCAAGTTCAGCAAATGGATCATCTTCTACATTTACTTCATTTTGACTAGCATTTTCTTGGAAATCATATGGTGTTGGTTCAGGTTCTCCATATGAATTATTTGTTGATGCTTCTCTTGCTGCTTTACTTTCAACAAATTCAAAGTTATCTAAAACAACATCAAATGAATTTCTTTTATTTCCATCTTTATCATCGTAATTTCCTGTTTGTATTCTTCCTTCAAGAGCAATTAAATTACCCTTATCAAAATATTTTGCAATTGTTTCAGCTTGTTTTCTCCATGCAACTATATTGATGAAATCTGCTTCTCTTTTTCCATCTGCACTCGTAAAATTTCTATTTACAGCAATCGAAAATCTTAGATACGCAGTATTACCAGCTGTATAACGTAATTCTGGTTTAGCAGTTAATCTTCCCATTAGTACTACTTTATTCATAAATACACCTCTTAGTCTTCCTTTTTAATTACTATATGTCTTATAATATCATTACTTATTAAAGCAAGACGATCGAATTCTTTAACTGCTTTGTCATCGCTTGATTCAATATTAACTACGAAGTAATATCCACTTTTATAAGTATTGTTACCAACTTTTATATCGTATGCTAAAGTTTTTTGTCCCCAAGCATCAACATTAGTAACTTTTGCTCCATTTGTTTCTAATGTTTTTTGAAAATTAGATGCAACTTTTTTTATTTCATCTTCTCCTAGTGTTGGTCTTACTATGAACATAATTTCATAATTTTTCATTCTTACACCTCCTTATGGTCTTTGGCTCTTTCGAGCAAGGAGTAAATTTCTTACTCGTTTTTGATTATAGCAAACTTTTTTTTATTTGTAAACTACATTTTGTTATATTTTATTATATATTTTTCTAAAAATTCATTTATATTTATAATTTATATTGTTATTTATAAAATATTAATCTACATATTTTTACCAATATTCAGCATATTAATAATGGTGAATATTATGTATTATTTAAATTACTTTTTTATTATGTCGATAATAGGTCACATGATACCCTAGTTTGACAGTTTTAAATATGAAATCTTTTCTAGATATTGAAAAATCTAGTTTTTTTATCATTTTACTATT
>CANQIV010000077.1 GCA_947624135.1 uncultured Bacilli bacterium
CTTTCTACTGTTATTAATATACTTTTTGCAGTAGTATTTACATTTACTTTTACTTCTAATCTATTTTCTAATAAATCCTCTACCGTTCCTTTAAGTATGCTTAAATCATCTAGTGTTCCTTCCGCACTATATGTTCCATCTGTTACCTCTTTTAATTCTATTTTTCCATCTGTATTTAAAAATACTTTTCCTTTTAGATTCTTTGAATCTAGAGGTAAATCTTCAATATTTATCTCTGTACCTGGTTTAATATTTTTCTGTACTGCATAAAGTTCATATGCATGTTCTATATTGTTTAAACTTATTTTAAATGCTTTGTACTTTGAATCATTTATTACTCCTAAAATTATTGGGGTTGCTATGACTGCTATTATAGCTAATATTACTATTACAGCTAAAAGTTCTATTAGGGTGAATGCCTTTACTTTTCTATTGTAAAGTACCCCCCCCCCTACTCATATTTCTTGATTTTATCTCTTTCATAACTTCATCCTTTCACTCTAATAGAAGCTTTTTCTTACTCTTCTATCTATACTAATAATATCACTTATATTTATTTTTTACAAGTATAATTTTATCAAAAAAACTGCATAAGTTTTATCTTATGCAGTTGGAGTTAATACTATACGGAATGAAACATGATTGAATGAATTACCTTTATTACCATAACTAGCAAAAATCCCTGTTGAGTTACCATCAAAATAACATCCACCACGCCAAAACCAAGGAAGACCAGCAGTTATAAAAACTACGTAATCGCTATACCATCCTGCTGTTTCTGAAAGTGCATGTCCATAACATACTCCTCCATCACAGGCTTCTTTAGATGTTGTACTTGTATAATTGTCATAGTACTTCTTATCTGGTAAACTACTAAATCCACTATTTAATGTAGTATTATTTAGTACACCCATTACATATTCCCATGCTCCTCCACTCATATCATATATTCCTGTTATATTTCCTGTTGTTGATTGTGAAACATTTGAAATATAGTTTCCTCCTCCTGTTAATAAAGTATTTTTTGAATTTTTCATTACTTCCTTATCCGTTGTTGTATAATTTATATTTCCATATTTTCCAAATTTACTTTGTGTTAGATAAGCAGCTGCTCCCCATTCACTATTCTTCATCATATGTAAATCACCAGATATTTTTAATCTATTATCCATTGATTGTGCTGCATAGAAGAAATTTGATATATCATTATACCTTAATGATTCTACATTTGGTAATATTCTAAGTCCATCTGCATTACTACAATTATTATTACTACATCCTAAATTATTTTCTTCGATAGATGCAGATAATGTTGTATGACTTGTTTCAAACTTTCCTACCCATATTCCTGATAATTCTTGTGAATCAAATTTAAATGCTGGGTGTATTCTATATCCAGTACTATTTGTATCTTTATATGTTGTACTTTTTGATATAAAGTTTATTTCTATTTCTCCTGGACTTTCTCCACTTACTCCATCTTTTCCGTAATCACCAGTTATCTTATATTCGTATCTTGGTATCCATACAAACATGGCTCTTACATCTTTAGTTAAATCTAATTCTTGTCCTACAGATTTATTTATTCCATCATTTAATAATACTGCGTTTGCCCATTCTTGGTTTGCATAATCATACCATTTTTTAGATGTATCAGCTACTACCCATTTATTGTTTTGATATATTACTGGTGTCATTCCTTTTAGTTCTGGTTCTGATGGGCTTAATTCTGTTATTGTTATTGTCTCTTCTGTTCCTATATTTTCTAATGCATCTTTTACATTTATTTTATGACTACCTATTGTTTTAAATTTACATATATTTGATTTTTGCCATACCCCATCGCAACTATATGCTGATGCATGTAATCCACTTTTATCATCTGTCGCTTTTATTGTTACATCACTTAAACTTATTTCTTTTGTATATGTTGGTCCTGTAGTATCCACATTAGTTATTGCTAGTGGTTTTGATATTATTGTTTCTTCTCCATCTGTTATTACTGCTGTAAGTGTTCCATTTTTTGCTGGTATTTCTATTGTATTTTGATTTGCTGTTGTAAATTCTTCTTCATCCCATTTATATTTACCAACTAATCCTTCTTCTTTTATATCATATATTATTGTTACTGTTCCTTCTTTTATGTATTCATCATCTGGACTTAATTTTATATCTATACTACTTTCTGTTTTTAAAGTTTTTATTGTCTTTGTTACCTCTTTTGTTAATCCTATTTTATTTTTTGCTGTTACTTTTATTGTATATTCTTTATCTATTTTTAATTTATCAAAAGTATGTGTATTTTCTTGCTTATTATTTACCTTTTCACTATAATCATTTGGGCCTGTTATTTCATAACTATAACTTGTTGGATATCCTTCTATTCTATCTACTGTTACCAATATAATCGTTGATTTTGGATTTAAATTTACATCTATTTTTAATTTATTTTTTACAAGTTCATCTACTGTTCCTTTAAGTACACTTAAATCATCTAGTGTTCCTTCCGCACTATATGTTCCATCGGTTATTTCTTTTAGTTCTATTTTTCCTTCTTCATTTAAAAATACTTTTCCTTTTAGGTTTTTAGAATCAAGTGGTAAATCTTCTATATTTATCTCTGTACCCGGTTTAATATTTTTCTGCACTGCATAAAGTTCATAAGCGTGTTCTATATTGTTTAAACTTATTTTAAATGCTTTATATTTTGAATCATTTATTACCCCTAGTATTATTGGGGTAGCTATGACTGCTATTATAGCTAATA